>CAZZDT010000189.1:0-6661 GCA_964652435.1 uncultured Bdellovibrionales bacterium | reverse complement strand
ATGCTCAACGAGGCCAGACCAGGACCGCCAAATTCCATAGAGCGGTCAAGCGTATCTTCGTCACGTGCATGGGTCGCTAGGATTTTTAGGATGATATCTTTAGCGGTACATCCATCTTTGAGTTCACCCACAAGCTCAAATCGAATGGCTTCAGGTACTCTTACGAAGCTTACGCCACTTTGAATGGCTGCAGCATATTCTGTAGCGCCTACGCCGTAGGTCAGTGCATTGTTGCCGCCGCCCATACAGGTGTGGCTGTCGGTTGCTTGGATAAAATCACCGGGATCGATGAAGTGTTCTCGGGCCACTTGGTGGCAGATACCCGGGGAGATTCCATTTTTTGCAGAGTAATCACGTACACCTGTATGCGCCTGATATTCACGCTGAAGATCTCGTAAGGTTTGAATCTTGTCTTTAAACCGAGCAAACCGAGCAACCCCATCGGCGTAAAGAAGGTGGTCTTCGAAAACCGCCAGCTTCGCCGGGTTTTTTACTTTGTATTCATCACCAAATTCGCGTCTTAAAAATTCATGCACTTGGGCACTGGTGAACTCATGGCTGTATCCACCATCGGTTTGGGCCAGAACAGCATCACCGGCTTTGACGTAGTGCTCGGTACCCGGAGCGGCCAATTTACGCGCGATGATTTTTTCGACCATCGTCATAGGGCGTTTGGAGGTTTCGGGCGCCGGTACGCTTACCTCACCCAGTGCCAGCTTTTTCGAGAACTTGAAGAGCCCGCCGGACTCAACAATCACTCGGGTTACCGGATCGTATCTTCCGGTGAACTCTTCCATGGGAACACTTTCACCACGCTGAAGAGCCTTGAGGACATCATAGCCAGCCATAAGTTGGCCAAGGTTGATGTTGTTGCGTTCGTGAATGGGCGCGAACGAATGGGCGATAACAATTCTAATACCGCTGTAGCTTTCACATTGCGCCGCTGTTTCTCGAGATGATCCGGTTCCCTTACGCTGGCCGCTGACAATCACTTCGAAATTGCCGTCCATAAGCGCGTTGGGCTTAAAGACTTGTTCACCGTGATGGAGAAGACCTGCGTATGCATTTTTTGCAATGTCTTCTGGCCGGTGGTCAAAACAAACCCACGCCGGCGTCATGGCATCGGTGTTGATATCGTCGAGGAGATCTTCAGGATTGAGGTCTTCCATCTTAAGATTAAGACCTTCGTAGAGCTGCTTTTTGATAAGCTCGAGATCTTTGGTCAAAAAGAGGACGCGCTTGCCCGGGGTAAGTTTAACCGTTGATGTTTCAACCGTATTTGGCATGCTGTACTCCCATTTACCGATCTATTTTGAACCTATCGGGCTGCCCGCATAGAACCTTTGCGTAAGAGCGTCAACTCTTCTCTGAGTTTCATTGGGCATATATTAAACTTATCTAAACTCAATGGCTTAGGGATACCGAGAAGCGACAGATTGGACGCAGTGCGTCTATATTCTTCTACGTTGGAGCTTGGCGAGTGGGATTGAGAATGCCTATAGTCTGGTTAGCCCCGGACCCCATTCAGAGGAAGACAATGAATCTAAAGCTCTTGTGTTTGTTATTGGCCGCTACAATGCTGACTCCCCAAAGCATTTTGGCCGCAGGAGAGAATGACTTGGACGAGCAGGAGATAGAATTCCTGCGCATTATCAACGAGTACCGAGCTGCCAATGGGGCACCGTGCTTAACCCCATCCCCGACCATGAATGAAGCTGCGACCTATATGAGTCGGGCCATGGGAGAGCAGGGGTTCTTCGATCACAATGAACCACCGTGTGACGATGCTGGTGATATTTGTACGGGCCGAGATCCATTTGATCGTATTACCGACTTTGGACATACGGAATGGACCACTGCGGCAGAAAATATCGCGGCTGGTAATGGCGGTGCGGCGCCGACTTTTGAGCAATGGCGAACCAGTCCTGGACATAATGAAAATATGTTGGACCCGAGTTTTACCTCCATTGGTATTGGCCGCGTTTATGTAGAGAACTCATATTTTGGTTGGTACTGGACCAACAATTTCTCAAATTGGGTGGACGGAACGGGCGACTGCTCAGAGGGAATCGATGACTCCGGTTCGAATTCGGGCGATGATTCCGGTAACGGTCCAGCGACTTCTCCCACTGAAGGCAACAACGCAGGGGGCAACTCTTCGGGCGATGGTTCAAACAACGACGCATCGGGCACAGCCGATGATGGAATTGAGGGCAGCTGTCAGCAAACCGGTCCTGTGCTTTGGATGTGGATGCTACTTGGAGTCTTTTTACTGCGCCGACCAACACGTGCGGCGTTGATTCCCATACGAATCCGCTAAGCTGCTTTGGCTCTTGCGATCGCTTGCTCAAGCTCTTCGAGGGACTCGTGAAGCCGGCTGGTGATTTCGTGGATGTCGGGTAAGGTTCTATGGTTGCCCAGTGCGGTTACGTTTACCTGACCGGCATAACTCCAGGCAGTTAGGTTCAAGCCCATTCCACCAAGAATAGGACCCACCGAGTAGAATCGTTTCAGTCGGCGTCCGCCAATACTAAGGGTCTGTGCTGGTCCTCGAACATTCGAGACAATGACGTTTGCCGGCGGTCGATGAAAATTGGCTAGGTGTAAATCTGAGTACATCCGAAGGCCAGCCTGGTATGGCAGAGGTGGAATGAATTCAGTCCATTCATGAAGCAGCTCGGTCCCCATACATGCATTCACTTTCTTAGCATCGGTACTGGCCCGATGAATGGCCTGAATGCGTTCAATCGGAGACTCTATGTCTGTGCAAAGTGACGTGAACAGATTGCCGAGCTTATTGCCATGGGTGTGCATATCTCCATGGTTCACCGCGATGGATACTGGCACAGTGGCAATAAGTGGTTTTTGAGGACAATCACCCTGGTCATGGAGATACCGTCTCAGAGCGCCGGAAACCAAAGCCAGTACGACATCGTTGATGGTGACATTGAGAGTATCTTTAACGTATTTGATCCGCTCTAGATCGATGCTGGTTGTGGCAAAGGAGCGTCTTGGACCGAGGGCCGTATTGAGGACAGTTTTTTCTGTGGAGAAAGGACCGGGCGAATGCTCGGTTCGCTCTCTTTGATATTTCAAGAGCCTCTGGGCTCCCTTCACCGTTCGATTGATGAGACTGGGCAGGGCGGCAACTCTTTGGGGCGTTTCTTTCAGAGCTTGCCAAGCCAATTTGCCTTTAGAGGGGATAGCTTCAGGCATTTTGGATTGCGCGGGAAGAGGCGTAATCGGAGAAGACCCATCGGGCGGGTCCATGACCTGATTGAGAATTGTGGACGATGCCAATCCATCGGCAATGGCGTGATGAATTTTTGCTACATAGGCTATTTCGTTTCCAGTCAATCCTTCAAGCATCCAGACTTCCCATAAGGGTCTATCTCGCTTTAAAGGGCGACTGGCTATCTGAGCGATGGTGGCGTCCAGCTCTCTACGGTCTCCCGGAGCTTGCACGGTCAGTCTTTTAATGTGGTGACTGATATCAAAATTGGGGTCGTCTACCCATATGGGGTGATGAAGACCCATAGGCGTATTAAGGGCCTTGCATTGGAAAAGAGGCATCAGATGAAGGCGTTTGCCCAGTTCCTTTTTGAGTTGCATAAACAATGAGTTGCTATCGCCTTGAGGGGCATCCAGAATTGCAACCTTTAAAGTATGCATGTGAACAGAGGGTGTTTCGCCATAAAGAAAGGCTGCATCCATTCCGCTAAGTCTTTTCATTTTGATGCCTCCTCGATTTCTGCGAACTGCCGCAGTTTTTGATGAACGCGTTGCAGCGCGGGACGGGCCCAGAAGTAACTGACGTGACCTCCCGGAAACCAATCGATGGGTGTCTTCCACGCTTTGCTTAGTTTATTTGCTTGTAGATTTGGAGTGATTCGGTCCGCCGCACCCGCAATGATCATTCTATCTTTTTGCGCGACCAGAGGTGTGAGCGCCTCAGGAGATACAAGGCAAAAGAGCGACCGCAATGTGGGACCTAGAATATCGTGTTTCTCGGCTCTTTTGCGTAGGCGGCGGGTGGTATGGCTGGAGAAGAGTTCAGGAATATCGCAGAGTGGTATTCCGCAAATGACCATATCAACTTCTTCGAGCCCACTGATGATCGCGCTGACATAGGAACCCATAGAAATTCCATAAAAACCAATCTTGGTTCCGCCTTGGGCGCGAATCCAGTGAACAAGAGTGCGGGCTTCATATACAGCTTGGGATATCCCGTGCAGGCTTTCGACCAGTTCAAAGCTAAGTAGGCCGCCACGCTCCTGAGTTGGACCTCTTCTTGCGCCATGGGCAGGCATCACCGGCAGTACGACATTAAGGCCCAGTTCTTTATGAAGTTTACGAACTTGGAACGAAGGGTAATCGAGCCATGGACTTCCGGTACCCAGTCCATGCATGCATATCAACCAAGGTCGGGTCGGGTCGTCGTGGGAGAATACGCCAGCATAAGCGGTTTGATTCTCCGTTTGTGACATCCAGCGTCGACCCACGGGTTCGTTTAAGGCGGATTCGTAACCACTTTCGAAAGCCAGTTCAGTATATCTTCCGGCTGGTCCTAAGCGCTTTGACTCTTTGGTGATTCGGATCGGCTTGGGTACTTGGTGAAAAGTATGAGGAGCAACCAGCATACCTGCTTCGGCGTAAAGGTCGTGAGCGTTTTGAATCTCAAACTGGAGCCTTGGAAAGTCATTCTTGCGGGGACTTTTACGAACACCCTTCATTAAGGTCAGTAGGGCTTTATCTATTCCTGACCCAATTTTTCGTTGCACCCTGGGGGGCAGCTCCGGTGGTTGCGGAACACGAATTTTTTTGGGGAACCGAAGCAGCCTTTGAATGCTTCCCAAATGTGATTGAGATTTCATAATTTAGATGCTCTGGCTGCCTTGGAGAATGGCCGTGAATGATTCTGGCGTTACTTCCTCGTATGAATTTGCGTTAAGAAAATAGAGTGGGTCGGAAACCAAATCTGGATTGAACCCTTCTTTACGGTAGTCGGTCTTTTGGTGTTTGAATGTTCCTGTGACCCGCATCCCACCTTGAATGATTCTGACAAAAACGGGGCGCTGGTAACTGGCAAGCTGGTTGGAAACGAATTGGGCAAAAGACTCGATGTTGAAATCATCATTGACGGTCAGTGCCACCATGCCTGCTTTACCCTCTGTGTTTTCAACTGCTACGCCATAGACATTGGATTCCAAAACGCCCTGGGCACCGTTTAGAATTTCAGCGACTTCGGTTGTTGAGACGTTTTCACCTTTCCATCGGAAGGTGTCTCCCAGCCGATCCACAAAACTTAGCCATCTCTTTTCGTGTAACTTTACGAGGTCACCGGTATTGAAGTAGCGGTCTTTTTTCTTGAACACGTTGTGCTCTAGCTTTTTGGCTGTCGCTTTCTTGTCGACGTAGCCTTCGAATGTAGTCAGTCTTGAAATTTTCCCCAAAAGTAAGCCGGACTCTCCTGGCTGGACCGCCTTAGCAAAACCATTGGCGTCGCGGTGAATTTCACCGGTGGAAGGGTCGCATTGGACTACGACCATACTGGGCGCAAGCCGACCAATCATTCCCGGTTTGCCGGCAAAATTAATAGCCGGAGCATTGCCTTCTGTACTGCCATAGAATTCCCGGATGGTTGGGATTTTAAACCTATTTTGAAAGTCTTCCCAGATATCAGGCCGCAGACCATTGCCTACTGCAACTTGGAGTTGGTGCTGGCTCTCGGCCGGGTGTTGCTCGGTGTTTAAGAGATAACGACAAAGCTCACCGATATAGACAAAGCTGGTTGCTTGAAATTTTCGAACGTCCGGCCAGAAGCCAGATGCAGAGAATTTTTGTCGAAGTCCAATGGCTGCACCCGTGGCCAGCGAAGAACCAAAGCCCAAGAGCATAGCGTTGGAATGATAAAGTGGTAGCGGGACGTAAATGAGATTTCCTGGGCCACTTTGGTGAACCAGATGACCGAAGAATACATTGGCTCCCAACATCCGTTGATTACGAATGACCGCTGCTTTGGGCAGTCCGGTGGTGCCAGATGTGTAGATGTAACAATAAACATCTTCTCCGCATGGCGTGTAATCGTAACGAGCACTGCGTCCTGATTTGGCATTGATGCTTTGGTTTACGGTGGCACCGCCGTCTGGCGAACTTTGGGGAGCATGCAGCCATGTGGTCAGACCATCTAGACGAGCAGCCGGTGATTTTTCAAAAGTGTCCTGATGTTCCGTGCCAAGAAAGAGATGTTTGGCACCGCATGTGTTTATGGCGTGCTCAAGAGCATCTCCTTTCAGGTTGGTATTGATCAAAGAAGCAATGGCGCCAATTCGATTTAAACCCATCACACAGAATAGATAGTCAGGACGATTGTCCATCATCAAAGCAACCACATCACCCGAGCCAATAGACTTCTCTTTAAAGAAGGCCGCGAACTGGTTGGCTCGAGCATTGAACTGACGCCAACTGTAACGGCTCTCCTCGAATGCGATTGCTAAGTCGTTGGGCTGTTTATCAGCCAGCCGCTGCAAGAGGAGTGCTGGATTCACCTTTGCTGATGGAATCAGTTTCGGCAGGTCGGTTGCGAACCGAGCGAGTTGATAAGTCTGCTTGATATACTTTCCGAGTTGCATCAGTTGAGGCATTGGAGGTTCTCTCTGGC
>CAZZDT010000188.1:0-6671 GCA_964652435.1 uncultured Bdellovibrionales bacterium | reverse complement strand
GATATGCAGAGCAGGCGCTCGTTCACCCTGGGTCTATTCTTCCCGTACCGCCAAATTATTCCATGCAAGAAGCCGGTGGCTTCATGGAAACGGCTCTCACCGCTTTCCTAAATATTTTCATTTTAGGACAAGCGGAAAAAGGCAAACGCGTTCTCATTCATGGAGGAAGCAGTGGTGTGGGCACCATGGCCATCCAACTCTGCAAAACTGCCGGAATCGAAACCGTGGTAACCGCAGGCTCTCAAGAAAAATGTGACGCCTGTGAAAAGCTCGGTGCAAAAAAAGCGGTCAACTATAAACAAGAGAATTTCCTTGAGATCCTTGGTCCAAACTCTGTGGATATTGTGCTCGACTGTGTTGGTGCACCCTACCTCAAATCGAATATTAAGTTACTCAAGCCGGATGGGCGCTTGGTGCTGATTGGCCTCATGGGAGGCGCCAAAACCGATATCAATCTCGGTGCACTCCTGGCCAAAAGGATCCAACTCATCGGATCAACCCTTCGAAGTTTGTCTACTCTACGTAAGCAAAACATTATTAGCGCGTTTCAAAAACAATTCGGGGAAGCACTGGCAACGCGTGCCATTGCACCGGTTATTCACCGTACTTTTCCCCTTAACGAGGCCCAAGCGGCCCACGAACTGATTCAGAGCAGTCAGCACATCGGGAAGGTTGTGCTTACTGTTCTCGACAACTGACACTCGGGAGTCACCACCATGTCTACTTTCGGCACCGCAACCACGGAATCCGCAACTAAAATTTTACTTCTCGGCTCAGGTGAGCTCGGCAAAGAAGTTGCTATCGAAGCTCAACGATTTGGCATTGAAGTGGTCGCGGTTGATCGCTACGAAAACGCACCGGCTATGCAAATCGCTCATCGCAGTCATGTGATTCACATGCTTGACGGCGATGCGCTGCGAGCCATCGTTGAAAAAGAAAAACCCACGTTCATCGTTCCAGAAATCGAAGCCATTGCAACCGACACCTTGTTGGAGCTTGAAAGCGAAGGGTACAACGTCATCCCGACGGCACGTGCCGCGAAACTCACCATGGACCGTGAAGGCATTCGACGATTCGCCGCGGAAGAACTGGGACTTCAAACCTCACCGTACAAATTTGCGGAATCAGAAGCAGAATACTGGCTGGCGTGCTCTGAAATTGGTTTTCCATGCGTTGTGAAGCCGGTCATGAGTTCATCAGGTCGCGGACAAAGCACGCTTCGAAAAGACTCCGATGTACCCACAGGTTGGAAAGTGGCCCAAGAAGGTGCACGTGGTGGAGCTGGCCGAGTGATTGTAGAAGGCTTTGTAGACTTCGATTATGAAATCACTTTGCTGACCGTTCGACATCAAGCAGGCACCACGTTCGTAGACCCTATTGGTCACCGCCAAGTTGATGGAGACTACCATGAGTCCTGGCAGCCCCAGCCCATGAGTGAAGCGGCTCTCGCCGAAGCTCAACGTATGGCCAAAGCGGTCACAGATGGTCTGGGCGGGCATGGACTCTTCGGCGTAGAATTCTTCGTCAAGGGCGACCAAGTGTGGTTCAGCGAAATTTCACCCCGACCGCACGACACCGGTATGGTCACCATGATTTCTCAAAACCTTTCAGAGTTTGCATTGCACGCTCGTGCTATTTTGGGACTTCCTATTCCGAACCTGCGTCAATATGGACCAGCTGCCTCTGCAGTCATCCTAGGTGAAGGCGAATCCTCGGCCCCTTCATTTGAGGGTGTTGCCGATGCTCTTGCGGTCGAAGACACGGCAGTTCGACTCTTTGGGAAGCCTGAAGTTCACGGTGAGCGACGACTTGGTGTAGCCCTTGCTCTGGGCGAATCTTTAGAGGAAGCCCGTAAAAAGGCCACCGAAGCTGCAGCCAAAGTACAGGTTAAACTATAAAACCGACGGCATGCTTTCGAGCTGGAGTGCTTGACTCAGTGTAGAGACCAAAGCACTTCCAGCATCGTCGGCATTTTTTCCAAACGAAATAATCCCATCTTCATGGCCCCCCATCGCCAACACGCGGCGATCTGAGAGCGATGTTTCTCGATATAGCCTGGCCACCTCCGACGCCATCTCTGGCGTACCATAAGGAATTTCCGCTCTAGAAGTCGGCAATCGAAGGGCCTGGGCTTGTCGCCAAATCACAGGAATGTGTCCATGAAACACAAACCGAATGGCTGGGTTTAAGTCGTAAATCGCGCCGTGGGTCATCGACTCGGAGGACGGCATGGTTTCACCAAAACTCACAACCCGGTTTAGGCGGATATCGTACGACTCCACCACACAATAATCGCGCAACCCAAGATGAGGACGAGCCCCCGTCTGGGTTCCCGTCACAATAAACTTACGCTGCCCTTTCATGCCGGTATGAGGCGGAATTCGGGCACTCACGTTACCAAAACCAGCTCCATCATAACGACTGGGATCCTGACCAATGAAATTAAGACGAAAAAAGATATGCCTCCAAGCCTGGAGGCTTCCCACCATTTCAGCAAACTGACGAACGCTCAGAGCTTCGCGGCGATGCTCCGCACTGAACTTAATCACCCCATCTAATGGTTCATGTGAAGTCATGTTGCTCATTCGATTTTTCTTCGGGATACAAACTTAAGAGCCCTTCTTCACTGGCGTCACAAATACCGCGTTCAGTAATCAAACCCGTCACCAAACGCGCCGGTGTAACATCAAATCCATAGTTCGCCGCGTCGCTTTCTTTAGGCGTTACACGAACCCGCGTTATTTTACCCTCTGAATCAATCCCCTGAATTTCGTGAACCTCATTGGGATCGCGTTCCTCAATGGGAATCTTGAAACCATCGCGAATACGCCAATCAATGGTCGTATGAGGCAATGCCACATAAAAAGGCACCTTATTGTCAAAAGCAGCCAGTGCTTTCAAATAGGTGCCAATCTTGTTGCAAACATCTCCAGTAGCCGTCGTCCGGTCGGTGCCAACAATGCAAAAATCCACCATTCCATGCTGCATCAAATGCCCGCCCACATTATCAACAATCACGGTATGCGGAACACCATGTTGAGCCAATTCCCAAGCCGTGAGGTTAGCACCCTGGTTCCGGGGACGGGTTTCATCCACCCACACATGAACCGGAATTCCAAGGTCATGGGCCATATAAATCGGAGCCAAAGCGGTGCCCCAATCAACAGTTGCAACCCAACCGGCATTACAATGCGTCAGAATATTGATAGGCTGAGCGGCATCTTTTGACTCAACCAACTTTTTAATAATCTTTAATCCATTTCGGCCAATGGCTTCACACGTCGCCACATCTTCGTCGCAAATCTCTCCTGCACGCTTATACGCCACCGCGACCCGCTCATCGGGCTCAAGAGGTTTTAAATGGGCGAAAATCTTATCCAGAGCCCAGCGTAAGTTCACCGCTGTAGGGCGTGTCTTGAGTAACCTGGCGTGGGATTTCTCCAACATAGCATCCGATGGGTCCTGCAACATCGCCAAAGCCATGCCGTAGGCGCCCGTTGCACCAATCAGGGGTGCACCGCGCACCAGCATGGTTTCAATGGCCGCGGCCGCCTCTTCCATATTGGTTAAATCGACAATTTCCAGCTTATGAGGCAGCAACTTCTGATTGATAACCTGGACAGTTTGATTGTCCTCATTTAGCCAGATTGCTCGATAATGTTTGCCATTGATTTTCATTGGAATTCCCCTCCCGCTCTAGGCCCATAGATCTATAGAAAGTCGGAAGACTTGGCAAAGCCCTGCGTGAATCGTATAGGCGTGCCAGGAGAAAACCGTGGGTACTGAGACAAACTTTGAGCAATGGTTTGAGGCGCTGGTCGAACGGCATCAACAAAATCTCACCTTTCAAGAGATTCGAAAGGCCCTTCAAGCTCTTTCCAGTGTCTATGTGCAAAAAAGAGATAAGCTTAAAAAAGGCGCTGCACTGGATTCAGCAGGAAAAAGAGCCGCGTTTGCAGTATTTTACGGGCCTTTGCATTATCTCTTCATGCAAGCAGTTCTGGAAGAACTGGATCCCAATCCAAGCAATCTGAACCACATTCTCGATCTGGGCTGCGGCACCGGTGTCGGCGCAGCGGCGTGGAGTATTTTAGGGGGCCGTAAGGCTAAAGTAGAAGGCATCGACCTCAACAAATGGGCCGTGGCAGAAGCACGGCTTACTTTTCAAGCATTTGGATTACGCGGGCAAACCAGAGCGGCAAATCTTACCGGAGCCAAGCTTCCCGGCGCAGGCGGCGGCATCATTGCAGCGTACGCCATCAATGAGCTTTCCGACGGCGCTCGAGAGCAAATGCTTAAAAAGTTTCTACAGGCCGGTAAGTCCGGAGCCAAGGTACTGATTATTGAGCCCATCGCCACAACCCCCGTACCTTGGTGGCAAGACTGGAGCGATGCATTCGAGGCTCAAGGTGGGGTCAGTAATACCTGGAAAATCCCCGTCGATTTACCAGACCATCTTCGACTGCTGGACAAAGCCACCAGAATGAACCATCAAGTACTCAAGGGGCGCACTCTCTGGCTGGCCAAACAGTGAGCTCCCTCGAAGGGCAATTCGATGACAGAAACCAAAAAAGATATTCTTCAAGCCAATCATAATTTCTACGAAGCCTTTTGTACTCAGGACCTGGAATCGATGCAGGACCTATGGGCAGCGAAAGACAACTTGGTCTGCATCCATCCCGGCTGGGGACTTCTCCAAGGCTGGGACGATATTATGAGAAGCTGGGAAGGCATCTTTCAAAACCCATCCACACCGGCCATTCGCCCGGTTGGAGAAAATGTGTTTGAACAAGGCGCCTACGCTTTTGTTGTATGCGGAGAGTCCGTGGAAGGGGCTGAGCCAAGCCTTATTGCAACGAATATTTTTGAAGCGTCTCAAGATGGATGGAAATTAGTCCATCATCACGTAAGTCCAATCCTACAAATCGCAGACGACGTTGAAGGCCTTGAGACTCCTGAGCCTGCAATCCATTGAGCCACTAGGAGCGACGTAAGTGCCAACCTTTTGGTTGTAAAAAGGCTCGAATCCCATCATGCCCCAAAGTTGAACCGACTCCAGAATCTTTCCACCCCGTCCAAGGCAGATGCGGACTGACTCGGTCACAGCAATTCCAATAAGCACTTCCCGCCTCAAGTTCGGCCAGAATCTTTTTGGCTCTATCTTCTGACTGACAAAAGACACTGGCGGTTAACCCATAACGGCTCTGGTTCATGGCCGCGAGTGCTTCTTCGTCATTGCTAACTTTTTGAATCCCAATGATTGGGCCAAAGCTCTCCTCTTGCATGACATCCATCTCAGCCGTGACTTCAGTCAGAACGGTTGGTTGATAGTAGTATCCTGGACCATCCACCGAAGCGCCTCCACAACGCAGCGTGGCTCCTTTAGCAATGGCATCGTCTACTTGAGCTTGAATCACTGCCCGTTGAGGATCCCGTGTCAGCGGTCCAATGAAGACCCCTTCCTCCATGGGATCACCCATCTTGAAAGTAGCCACCTCTTCGAGAAATTCCTTCACAAAATCCTCATAGAGATTCTCATGCACATAAACACGCTCAATGGAGCAGCAACTTTGTCCTGTGTTGTAAAAAACACCACTGGCCACATTTTGAGCGGCTGACTTTGCATCAACATCGTCACAAACATAGGCGGGATCTTTACCACCAAGCTCCAATTGAACCCGCATCAGTTTCTTACTTGCGGCCTGCGCCACTTTAACGCCAGTTGCATGAGAACCCGTGAAGTAGATTCCGGCTATATCCTGCTCGAGAAGCGCCGCCCCAATTTCGCCGCCACCTACCAAAGTAGGAAACACCTCCTGCGGTACACCGGCATCATACAAGGCTTGGGCAATGCCAAGGCCCGTCAGCATGGCAAACTCTGATGGTTTGTAAAGGACAGCATTGCCCGTAAGCAACGCAGGTAAGAAAACATTGGCACCAACAAAGAAGGGATAATTCCAAGCCGAGATATTTCCGATAACTCCCAATGGTTCGTAGGTTAGCAATTCGCGCATGGAACCATTCGCGTTGGCGTGTACTTCTACTGAATCAAGAAACGGCGGAACCTGTTTCAGAAAATAATCAACTCTTGGTCCAACGCCAGAAATCTCGCCCTGTGCTTGGCCTACAGGTTTTCCCATTTCGGAACTTAAGGTTTTCGCCAAAGAGTCTTTGCGTTCACGAAGAATCTTCGCAAACCGCTCAATCACCGCCATGCGGTCTTGCAACGGTCGACCCGCCCACTCTTTCTGAGCCGCTTTAGCCGCCTTAAATTTTTCTGCAACCGACTCCGGCGTATCCACGTCCAACTCATCAATCAACTGTTCAGTGGCTGGATTCATAATCCGTAACATCTTGGTCTTCCTTTTATTCGTCCGATACTTTTAAGCGGGCCGCGTCCAAAAAATGCTGCATAAGCAAATCTGGGCTTAGCAATTCTGTTGAATTCGCTTCTATGAATTCCGGATGCCATTGTACACCCAAAACATAAGGCGCATCATCGCCTTCCATGCATACCGCTTCCACAATATTGTCCACCGGGCTGTGCGCCTCCAAGCGAAAACCTGGCGCTATATCTTTGATGGCTTGGTGATGAATGCTGTTGATCCGACCCGGGGGACCATCACCATAAATTGTCTTCAAGACTGAATCATCAGCAATTTCCACGTCAT
>CAZZDT010000187.1:0-6686 GCA_964652435.1 uncultured Bdellovibrionales bacterium | reverse complement strand
TGAAGATTTCGATGAATTCGAAGACGAAGACGGTTGTCCCGATCCGGACAACGACAAGGATGGTTTGCTGGATGAAGTCGACCAATGCCCCAACGAAGCCGAGGTCATCAACGGCAATCAAGATGAGGATGGATGCCCAGACGAAGGTGAAGAAAGCGTCGCGGTTGAAGGCAACCAAATTGAAGTTAAGCTTGGCAAGGTTGTTTTCTTTGAGCGTGGGCGTGCAAGGCTTCAATCCAAGGCCAGACCTGTTCTTGAGCAGCTTGCGCAGCTCTTGAAAAACCATCAAGAGATCAAACTGCTTCGCATAATAGGACACACTGACAAACTGGGCAGCCGTAAACTCAATGAAAAGCTTGCCCAACGCAGGGCAGACTGGATGAAATATCTTTTGGTCAAGCAAGGTGTGGCTTCAGAAAGAATTGAAGCCATTGGCAAAGCATGGGACCAGCCTCGAGCCAACAATGAAAGCAATCGCGGACGTGCACGCAACCGAAGGGTTGAATTTGAAATTGTTCGACAAGAGCAAGTCAGTCCCAAGCCGGTCAAAGAGCAACCTCTGGAAACAAAACCTAAAGAAGTGATTGAAAAAGCAACCGAGACAACACGACCGGAACATCAAGAGCCTCGAATAAAGCCCCCGATTCCTTAGGTCCCACTAAAGAAGTGATTCGGGCGACACCAGGACTCCATCGCCATCCACATAAACATAATGGCCTGGAACAAACGTTACACCGGCGAAAGTGACATTCAATTCCTTATCACCCCGGCCTTGCTTGATGCTCTTTTTGGGACTGGTACCCAAAGCATAAACACCGATGTCGATTGTATCGATCACCATCGAGTCTCGGATACAACCATAAACCAAGATGCCCGCCCAATTGTTGTCTCGAGCCAGTTCAGCAATTCGGTCTCCCACCAAAGCACACCGCTTGGACCCCCCCCCATCAACCACCAAGACGCGACCCTCACCAGGTTCACTCAAAACCTCACGAACCAAGGTGTTGTCTTCAAAAAGCTTTAAAGTTGCCATGGGCCCCGAGAAACTTTTTCGCTGCCCAAAGCCTCGAAACATCGACTCAGCAACAAGCGTTTTTTCGGGATGTTCATCGGAAATATCAGCGGTCTGAAATGTGAATGCGTCTGGCATTGGCTCTGCTCCATGGTTTGAAGTCTCAGTTTTTACCTGCCGGACACCAACAAATCCAGCAAACCGCCAAAGAGCTCGAAACAGGCTTCAATGAAGGACCAAGACAGGAAGATATCCACCAAAGAGGACGCACTCAGAGAAGAGAACCAATAAACCCTGTAATTACAGAAACATATAGCCCCTAAAACATACAATCCAACCCAATGGACAAAAAAAGATCACCCTAAGCTACTCATAATAATCCACTTGCGCTGCGGGCATTGACTTCAAATAGGGGGACCTGTAGAGGAAATGATAATGATAACGATTCTCAAGATCATTGATTTGTTGAGAATGATTCTCAGCATCAATTAACTGATGGTTAAATAGTGGAGTAACACGAGATGAAAACGTTGAAAAACTGGAGCATGTTGATTGCTCTCGGCCTTTCTTTTGCCCTTGTTGCCTGTGGTGGCGACGATCACGATCATGACGATCATACCGATGCTGCTGATGCGGCTGATGCTTCTGATGCAAGCGATGCTTCTGATGCAAGCGATGCTTCTGATGCAAGCGATGCTTCTGATGCGAGCGATGCTTCTGACGCAAGCGATGCTTCTGACGCAACTGATGCAACAGACGCGACTGATGCAACAGACGCGACTGACGCAACAGACGCAGCGGACGCAACTGATGCAACAGACGCAGCAGATGCTTCTGACACAGCCGAAGCAGCTGCCTACTCTTTCGAAAGCCGCTTTCAGCCTGGCGTAAGCAGCATCAAGTACACTGGACAGACTGCACGCCAACTTCTCATTAACGAGATCAAAGCTGCAATTGGTAACATTGAAGCAGGCGATACCAATGTAATCGCGCTGCTCAACTCTTACTACGACTACCAAGCGTCTGATGATGGCTTCACTTTGAGCACCACAGCTGGTGGCGATGCCCTGCAAACAAACATCAACGAGATTTCTTCTGGAAGCCGTTTGATCAACAAAATTGCTGACCCAAATGCTGATGATGACATCGGTGATTCTACTGGCTGGATTGGATACCCCTTCCTCGGTTGGACCACTGCACTTCCAACAGTTGATGACACCAGCGTAACTGCTGTTCCAACTACTCCACATGAATTGGTTTGGGGTATGTTTGCTAAGCTTCAAACACTTGCTGACAATCCAAACAGCGATAAAGTATTCGTTGATGCCGATACCGGTGTTGATTACCAGCAAATGGTTCAAAAGTTCTTGAGCATGGCAGTGGCCTTCTCTCAAGGTGCAGATGATTACCTCTACAAGCTGACTGGAACTCTGAACGACAGCAGCGGCAAAGACAACACTGTTTCTGACGATGAAACATACGGTTACACGTCTATGGAGCATAACTTTGACGAAGGTTTTGGTTACTACGGTGCTGCACGTCACACCGACACCATGACAACTGCTGAAATCAAGAGCCCTGGCTACAGCGATTTCAACGGCGACGGCAAAATTGACCTGAAGAGCGAAGCAAGCTTCGGTCACTCAGTCAATGCTGCCAAGCGTGACATCGGAAGTACCACGGGTACAACCATGACTCAGGACATCTTCGCTGCATTCGTTGATGCTCGTACCATCATCTCAAACGGTGAAGGAACTGACGGTGCTTTGACCGACGCTCAAGTAGCTGAAGTTGATACCCTCATCGACGTTATCGTTAGCAACTGGGAAAAAGCGGTTGCTGCAACGGTTGTTCACTACATCAATGACAGCCTCGCTGACATTGAAAACAACGCTCCAATCAATGACCTTGCTAAGCACTGGTCAGAGATGAAGGGCTTTGCACTGGGTCTTCAGTTCAACACCCGCTCTCCACTGCATGATGACTCATACGTACAGAGCTACTGCTACGGTCAAGCTGGACACGGTGATGTTCAATTTGGCTTGACTGAAGAACAATGCGCAGACGGCAACGTTCTTGGCGCAGGATACGTATTCCGTCCGCAGGAAGTTGGCTTTGCACGCTTCCACTACTACGTAGGCGACAGCCCACTGGGCGGGATGGGTTACACCACGTCCCTTGGACGTGCACGCGACCTGCTGCAAACAGCATACGGTTTCGCACAAGAAGACGTTGATAACTGGTAGTTTAACGTCTAAACACTAATAAGAATGTGGCCGGCACCAACCCTTGTACAACCGGTTGGTGCCGGCTTTCTTGGTTTTTCAAAGAAGGATTTCGCATGCAATTTCGAGCACTTACAAAACGACTGGTTCTTTGTTTCGCCCTGGTAGGCATGACTTTTGGCTGTGGTGGTTCAAGCGATGAGCCAGCAACCGACGATCCCAGTGCCGCAACTTCCGATCCTTCTGACCCATCTGATGCGTCTGACTCCAGTGATGCCTCGGATGCCAGCGATCCTTCCGGTACAACCGAACCGGTCGACGTTTGTGCTGCTGAAGCAGCAACCGATGGCGCATTTTCCGGCAATGAACTGCTTCGACACGTCGGCTGCAACGTTATTTTGCCAACCTACGCCAGCTTTGAAACTGCCGCTGGTGCCTTGGTTGCAAGCCTCGAAACCTACGTAACCGACCTTGAAGTTGGAAACGACGCTGTTGATTCTTTGGCCGAAGCAAAAACTCAATGGGCGGACACCATGCATCTTTGGCAGCAAGCCGAAGTTTATCAGGTAGGACCCTCTGCTTCACTCACCGATTTAGAAGTTGCTGTTGGCGCACAGGGAATCCGAGACGAGATTTACTCATGGCCAGATGTGAATCCATGCGGCGTTGACCAAGATATTGTGACTGACAAATATGCCACAGACGACTTCTTTGATATTCGCAGCAGTGACCGTTACGGCCTAGATGCTGCGGGTTATCTACTTTTCTTCCAAGACGCGGATAACAATTGCTCAGTCATCAACAGCATCAACTCTCAGGGAACCTGGGAAGCAATCAGTGCTGACGAGCTTGTTCAAAAGCGTGCTCGCTACGTACACGCTGTTGCCACCAATGTTGAAGACCGTGCCATTGAACTCCACAGCGCATGGAAGCAGGACGGTGGAAACTTTGTGGAAGATTTTGCCACGGCCGGTCAAACAGGAAGCTCTTACGCAACCTTGACGGAAGCACTCAATGACCTCTCAGATGCACTCTTCTACATCGAAAAGGACGTCAAGGATTTCAAGCTTGCCAAGCCGGCCGGAATTCAGGGCTGCTCGCAAGTTTCTTGTCCAGATTCTGTTGAAGCCCCGTTTAGCCGAGTATCTCGAGACAATATCATCGCAAACCTTGAGGCTGCTCAGAAGCTCTTTCTCGGTGAAGGGGAAGCCGGCATAGGCTTTGATGACTTCCTACGTGACCGAGACCCAAGTGATGTGGCAGATGCAATGAGTGCCAACCTAGCGGCAACGATTGAAGCTGCTCAGGCCATGGACAGCACACTCTATGAAGCTGCAGAATCTGTAACCGAGTCAGGATGCGACGCCGGCAACGACCCTATTTGCAATACCTACTACACACTCAAAGGCTTTACCGACGATTTAAAGACCCGGTTCGTAGAAGTCCTTGAACTTCAACTTCCAGTAGAAGCTGGCGGCGACACCGACTGATCGGAAAATAAGCACTATGCAAATTCAATGTTGTAAACTTCTAACGAGCCTCTTTATGGGGCTCGTTTTTTTCGTACACTCTCCTTCCGCATGGGCGGATACCGAAACCACCTCCGAGACCACTGAAGAAACGGCCAGCGAAACGACCGATGACGCAGCGGATGCCAGTGAAACAACACCAGATGATTCGGATGTTGAAACGGTAGAGGTAACGGCAACTGTTCAAGAGCGTGTTACCGTTGACTTCAAAGCCGGCTTTAAACTGGATCAAGAAGCACTTGAGAAATTTGAATACGATGACATCCACCGTATTCTTGCTTCGGTACCGGGCGTGTACTTTCGCGAAGAAGACGGCTTTGGCCTCAGGCCAAACATTGGGATGCGTGGTGTCTCATCAGACCGCTCTAAAAAAGTAGTACTCATGGAAGACGGCGTTCTCTTGGGGCCTGCCCCATACTCAGCACCAGCCGCCTATTACTTCCCGCTTTCAACGCGCATGGATTCCATTGAAATCTTCAAAGGTCCGGCGATTATCCCTTACGGCCCCAATACCTTGGGCGGCGCTATCAATATGTTCACGGCGCAAATTCCTCAGGAGCAAAAAGCAAAGATAGATCTCGAATTGGGACAAGACACCTTTGGTAAGCTTCACGTTGTGACGGGTGCCAGCACCAACCAATGGGGCTGGTTAGCAGAAGCCGTGCACCTTGAAACCGAAGGCTTTAAAAAAATCGATGGCGGTGGAGACTCTGGTTTTGTCCGCAATGACGTTATGCTTAAAGGACGCTGGAACTCTGAACCGGGAGATGAACTCTATCATCAAGTCGATGTAAAACTTGGCTACGGTGATGAGACATCCAATGAGACCTACTTGGGTCTAAGCATGGAAGATTATCTGGCTAAGCCTTTTCGACGTTATCGCGCAAGCTACGACGACCGGATGAACTGGAAGCGTACCCAGGTTCAAGCCGACTACACCGTTGAAGTTGATGAAGCGATGCAGTTCAAATTGACAGTTTATCGCCATGACTTCGAACGAACTTGGAGAAAACTGAATGCATTCTGGGGCGAGAACCGAATGTTTGTTCCTGGAGACGCAAATTACGGCAAACGCAGTTTGCAGCTCTCACAGGTACTAGGTCGGCCAGAAGCTTACCCTGACTATATGCGCATCTTAACGGGCGAAACCGATACAGGTGATATGGTAACCGCGACTCCAGGCAAACCTTGGGAGAATCCAGATCTTCTCTTAATGGGCAGCAATTATCGAGTTTTCGTATCCCAGGGTGTTCAGTTGGCCGGGCACGTTCAACTGCTATTGGGTGAAGTCGAGCAAGATATTCGGTTTGGTGTACGCTACCACTACGATACCGTCACACGAGACCAGGTAGAAACGCCGTTCGCCATGCGCCTCGGTCAACTCCAAGCCGTGGATGTAGAAGATATTCCCTATCTACAAAACACGGACAAAGCAGATGCGTTGGCCTTCTATTTATACGATGAAATTCGCTGGGATAGACTGACAGTCAATCCTGGTGTTCGTGTAGAATGGATTCGAAACAGCCGCGTTGACCGCCTTGCAGAAAGCTTCGGTAAAACTGATAACATCGTCGCCCTTCCCGGCCTGGGTATCAACTACGAAGTCATCGACCATCTAGATGTTAAAGTGGGAGTCCATCAAGGCTTTAGTCCTGTCTCCCCGGGGCAATCAGAAGAAACCAAACCCGGCAGCAGCATCCAATACGAAGCCGGTGCCAGCTATGAACATACTTGGTTTCGAGTTGAAGCCACTGGCTTTTTCAATGACTACTCCAACCTTGTAGGTCAATCAGGCATGTCAGGCGGAGCCACCGCAGCAAACGCTAACCTTCAATTCAATACGGGCTCGGCCAACATTACCGGTCTTGAATTGCTGGGAACGGTTCGGGCTGACCTACCTTGGGGCTTTACGGTGCCTGT
>CAZZDT010000186.1:0-6733 GCA_964652435.1 uncultured Bdellovibrionales bacterium | reverse complement strand
GGCATGCCGGCTCGGATATGAAGTCCGATTTGCCAGTCCAATCCTTCAAAGATTGCGCCTTGGAGGTGGGCATTGCTTTCGAATTTCACGCCGCTGGGATTGATTTGGCTGAGCAAAGATAAACCCAATCGTAAATGAACGTTCGTATCTCGAGCGGAGCCAGTGGGGGAGTCCTTCACCGCTTGAGGTGCTTGCCAGGGGTTTTCTGGAAACTCGCGAAGAAACTCCTGCAAGACGAGGCTAAGTAAATCGGGCACATCGGGGCAGTCGTTTTTGTGGAGTTGGTATCGCCGTGCAAGCGCGGTCCGACCCGATGTATCGGTTAACTTAATGGAAGCCGAAAGGTTGTCTGAGCTGAGTGAGATGGCGATTCGTGCCGTAAGATTTTTCGTATCTGATCGATCTGGAGCAAAATCGATCAAGAGTTGAGTGATTTGACCTTCGAGTTTGGGGCCATCAATACAGCCAGTTCCTCCATAAATTTGGGTTGTGTGGGCTTGTGCCAGATGTGGAAGGACGCTTAGGCCTCCCCAAACGAGCAAATGAGCCCAAAATCTGCGAAATTTTCCTATTTTTAGTTGGTTAGGAGAGCCTAAACGGACCTTTAAGGTCTTGGAATTCACGGAATTTCTTGGATGAACCTTCATGTTGGGTATAGCATATACACAAGAGACAGATGAGTCTCCATTTATGGCGGGTGAAGCTTAATGGATGAGGTCGAATATTGTGCCTTTATTTTGAACGGATTGCTTTTCGGGGTACCGATCGCGGACGTTCAGGAAGTTTTGCGTTATCAGGCGATCACTTATGTGCCTCGAGCGCCGAAGTCCGTCAGCGGGCTGATCAACCTGCGGGGACGTATTACCACTGCCGTTGATCTCCGAGCTCGACTTAATTTACCTGCACGTGAAGACGGTATCGACCCCATGAACGTTGTTGTGCGCTCTCGAGATGGGGAAGTGGTGAGTCTTCTGGTGGATCGCATCGATGATATCATTCGCGTAAGTGAAGAGAAATTTGAAGCTGCCCCAGATACGCTGAGTACCAGTGTTCGACAGTTGGTGGGTGGTGCCTATAAATTGGAAAACCGACTCTTGCTTACTTTGGATACCGAACGCTGTATCAATATGCGATAATCCTTATCGCATTTATCTCTCTAAAAAATCAGATTGCAGTTCTAGAGAAGCGTCAACGCTAGACCTACGAGTACTCCACCGAGTAAAGCCATCAGTGCGTTCTGCCGATATTGTTCACGCTGAATACGTCGTGTGAGGTCGTAGTGACTTTGGCTTACATCCAAAGTACGTCTGACTGCGACCGCTCGCGGATTTTTATCGTAGAGTGATGCCGATGGTGTACTGGCTCTTGTCGTAAGCGGCCGTGGTTTTGCCGGACGCATTCTTTTTGTCGGTGTGTCATTTCGAGACGTGATCGTTTCACCTGTTGGGATTCCCCTTAGCGATGAAAGTGACTTTGATTGCTCGGTTCTGATTGCTGCTATCAGTTCTGCTGTATGTGCTACTCGCTTATTCATCATTACCCTCCTTGGGTCGCGCATTGTGTGGCCCCCGCCACAACTTTATGGTGGCACCGCGAAGTTAGGTTGGCAATTTTTGCGCGCGAAAATGAGTTGTCTCGTTTTGAGAATGATGTGATGACAACTTAATAAGGTGTGGGGGTGTAGGATGAGCGAATACTTATTGTAGAAGCTTCGGACCCACTAGAGTTTGAAGTTTTGCAGTGGCTACAATGTCTCCGCTGGAGTCTTTCATGACAACTTCAACGGGGTATTCTTGCTTGTCACTGGTATTGATAAGTGGAGATGTACAGGTACCCGTGATGGTGCCTCTGCTTTTTTTGATGTACTCGATAGACAGCCCAGCAACAATAAAACGGGCATCGTCTGGCAACGTGTAGGAAAGCGCCAGGTTGCCAGTTACTTCTGCAAGGTTAACCAAAGCTACCGCGTGCACACAGTCTAAGTGATTTCTTAATGTGGCTTTGTCTTGAAGAATGGCTTTGCAATAACCCGGTTTGAGTTCTTGAACCCGTGCATCAATGGAGCCCGTGTAGGGAGCAGCTCGTCCAATCAGTTTAGAAAAAACTTTTTTGCCTCCCGGCAGTGGTTCCAACTTGTCCCAGAGTGTTCGCACAATATTTCGATCTGCATTGATTTGTTTTGAAATAAAGCCACTTAAGTTCATGCTGAAGCCCTTATTTAAGTTTGGCGGCCCTGTGGCCGTGATCGGTCTTACCAGAAATGTTAGAAATGGTCCCCCTGTTTGAGGCGATAAATTGCTGCAAAAAACGGTTGGCAGAGGCGCGGTGAAGGGCTCTTGGCGTTGAACGCGTTTTCAACCCGATTTGTCGGACTTTACCCGGGGTGTGTAAAGGTATGAGGGTGTAGGTTAAGGGCGTACTTATTCTGTACTGGAACGAGTACCGCCTTGGCGCTAAAATATGAGAGTGATTGGGCATGTCTGTTCGAGGTGTCCTCAAGCCAGGGGGAACAATTGTTAAAAAACTATGACCTCTATCTGCGACCAATTTTGGGTTTGCTTTTATGCTGTTTCGGCCTGATTGCCTGTGGAGATTATGGATTTACCGTTCATGTCATTTACTCCGAAGATGGCCGTGGCGATGTTGGCATGAATGATTCGAGCTTTGTAAGTGTTGTTAAAGCGCGAGATGCAATCGATGCAACCGTGGTGCAATGGACTCCAAAGGATTACGATGATGCCGGTTATTTATTAACATCCGTTGTGGCCGAACCGCTACGAAGTCCCGATGAACTGATTATCCTTGTGGGGGAGACTTACGATAGTTTGGTGTCGCAGGTTGAATGTCAATTTCGAGATCGCAAAGTTCTTCACATCGAAGGACCCGATGCTGATTGTTCTAAAGTACAAACTGTAGATTTTAAAACCTATGCAGCGAGCTACATGGCTGGTGTTGCCGCGGCGACAGCATCTCAGACCGGAGTTGTCGCGGTGATTGGTGGTGGGTTGACCCGTGATATCAGTGAGTCGGTCAATGGTTTTTTGGATGGAGCCGCTTCCGCAGGAGCAATTGCTACCTCCACATATTTGTCTGCGAGTCAGAATGGTTTCAATAACTATGATGAAGGTTATCGCATGGCCACAGAGATGTTCGAACAAGACAGTGTAGATGTTATTTTTGTGGCGGCTGGGGCTACGGGCTTGGGTGTACTTGAGGCTTCAAAGCAAGGTGTTGACCGTTACGTCATTGGATACGATTTTGACCTGAGTGAGTATGGTGAAGAGGTTGTTCTAGGCTCTGTGGTCAAGGCGTTGGACTCGGTCATTCTTGAAGGAATGCAGAACACCAGAGATGGTGACTTTGAGTCTGGCCATGTTGCGATCGGCCTAGAGGACGGTTCTGTTTCATTCTTAGCAAATGAGAATTTTTCTCTTTTGCTGGGGAGTGAATATGTGAATGCTCAAGGGGACGCTCTGGCGGCTGAGGTTCAATACCGGGAGGAACTTTGATGTTTAAGGCATGGGTTCGAGCCGTAGTGGTTTTATCTTGTCTCGGGTTACTGGGCTGCGAAAGTTTATTTAACGCCCCCCTAAAAATCGCTGTTGTGCTTGATGTTGAGCGTACGTGGGACCTGAGTACCATGGAGTGGGCGAAGGATAACATCAATTCAAAGGGTGGAGTCCTTGGGGTACGCCCCGTGGAGCTGGTCTATTTTCAGGTCGATACCAATAGCAAGTTGAACTCGGTTTTGCGTGATATTGTGGACGACCCCGATATTGTTGCGGTGATTGGACCCGCTACCGGTGAGCAATCGATTAATGCAGCTCGTTTGTTTACCAGCAACGATATGGTGATGCTTACTCCTACGTCGACCGCCAGCGAAATCTATCGCAAGTTTGGCGACAACGACTTTGTTTGGAGGACTGTCGAATCGGATATTGCGTTGACCGAAAAGATGATGCTTTCTGCCTGGGCATCCGATGCTAACAAAGTAGCTTTACTCACAACATTTAGTCTTTACGGATCAACCTTTTTTGACTGGTTTGGATTTCTTGCAGTTGAGGTTGGATATCCAACCGATGACATTCATGTTGGACGCTATGGCCTAGAGGACACAGATCCCACAACAGATTGTATCAGTCCGTTGGATGAGCTTTTGGCCAACGTGCCTGATGTTCTTTTTGCTGTTGCGGAAAGCCCAGAGCAAATTGGATGCATTGTTCAAGCTGTAAATAATTTCAATGCAACCAATGGGACGAGTGTGCGCCTTAGCTTTACGGGACGTGGATACCGTGCGGACGTTCTTGGAGAACTCGGTGGATTGGCCGAAGGCGTGGAGGGTATGGCGCCGATGCCACCTTCAGACAATGGCTTTGCCCTTGAGTATCAATTGCGTAACCCTGGCAAAGATTTACCTCCTTATGCGGCGAATCTGTACGACTCGGTTCTTTTGTTGGCGTATGGTTTAGAGCGTAGCGGTGGCCGTGGTGGTGCTCCGTTGGCTTCTTCTCTTCAAGAGGTTGTGAGTTACCGAGGTGAGGCAGTGGGTTGGGATAAGAACGGTATTCAGGATGCGCTCTTGGCGATTCGTGAAAACCGGCGTCCGAACATCACAGGTGCTACGGGAAGCCTGACTTTTCAAGATCAGTTTTTCACGGATCTTAAAGAATCAACTTATGGCACTTGGCGCTATGAGGGCGGTCGTATGGTTGTTACCGCGTATTATTCAACCGGTGATAACAGCGTGCGGTCTCGAAGTACGGATGCCATATTCGAGGCACGTGCCTCCGCAGGCGCTCAGCAAGATATTTCTTTTGGTGATGTCTCAAGACCCATGGGGCCCCAAGAAGACCTTTGGGCTTTTATTATTTCTGTTTCAAAGGATTACTCGAATTACCGTCATGAATCAGATGCTCTGCGTCAGTACAGTATTCTTAAGGAGAGAGGGATCTCCGACGATAGAATTATTTTGGCTGTAGCAGATGATATTGCTTCACACCCCGAAAATTTAGAGCCGGGTGTGATCCGTAACCAGGTCAATGGGGTGAATCTTTATTCCGATATTGAGATTGATTATCGTTTGGGTGAGATCTCAACAGAACTTATTCTTGCTGTACTAGGTGGTGATACACAAGACGGAAAATACCCGCACGTTATTGAGGCAAACAGTTCCAGCAATGTTTATGTTTACATGGTTGGTCACGGTGGTCCGGCAGGAGTAGCGGTTGGTGGCGGTCGAGCGGAAGATGCTTTTGGAGAAGAGGGTGCAGGTGTGCAGTTTCTAGACCCACAGGTATTTCGACAGGCTCTTTGTGACATGCAGTCTCGGCAAGCTTACCGCAGAGCCTTGATTGTCATTGAATCGTGTTTTTCAGGAGTTATGGGCGAAGCCCTAGAGATAGGCTGTGGTGAAATTGAAGCCATCCCAGATGTGATTCGTGTAAGCGAAGAGGCGCCGGGAGATAACTGTGAGCTAGGCGGCCAGCGTCTTGATATTGGCCCTGATGCCGACGGTGACTCGCTGCCTGATTCAGTGACAACTTCTGAATTCAGTTGCACCGATGAAACGGGTGAAGGTTTTGTTGCTGTGGCCTCTACAATCTCAAATGAGAATGAATGCTCATCTTGTTCCATAGGCGGTATTCGTTATGGCAGCGGGAATGACATTGATGGTTCGGGTTGGCTCAGTGAAAGCGAAATTACTTATTTGGGATGCGTCTGTGAAAAGGACAACACTGCCAAACTTAACGACCTCTTGATGATGACCGCTGCAAACTCCAGCGAAAACTCGTTGAGCTACGAATACGATGCCAGTATTGACGTGTGGTTGGCGGATCAGTTCAGTTATAAGTTGGCGGATGCGATGTCATCCGGCGATAGTTATAGCTTGTATGACCTTTATAACGAGATTTACTTGGGTGTATCGGGGTCACACGTAAGCTTATACAATTCACTCTACTTTGGTGATGTTCGGGAAGTGATGCTCGAAGAATTTATGCGTAAAGAAGATTAAGCTTATTGAAGCGTGATTGCTTCCATCTCTACTTCTAAACACACGCCCAAAGCGTTGCAGCCATTCGGGTCGGTTTCTGCTGCTTCAACGTCACAGTCTACGGGTACACCATCTTCGATGCGAACATCGTAGTGTCCCATAAAGCCAACGATGATGTCGTAAGCGGCTTCCGGTTCCGTGGTAGCCGTAATTTGTCCTGCGGTGATATCACAGATGATGGGTGTTTCGTCCCAACCACAGGCGTCAATCAAAGATTTTGCGATGTTCATGACTTCTTCGGCGGGTAGGTAGCCCATCAGCAACCCATTAAAATTAAGGCCGTCTTCGGTAACATTCATTTGCCCGCTCATGGTGGCAGCGTTGATCCCGGCGGCAACCATGAAGTCTTCTAGGATTGGAACTGGGAGTCTCAATTGCGGCGTAACCGCATCGAACCATCCCTCGTCATCCAAAACAATATTACTGAAGGTTGCATTAACCGCATCAGGGTCAACGATGGAGTCGGCTGGGGCGACTTTGGTGAATCCGTTGTCTTCATCTTGGCCACCCATAAGAATGTTGAGTGTCATGGGCTCTTCAAGAGAAAATTGCTCCACTTCACCTACCAAGACCATGCCGACTTCACCGGCTCCGTTTGCCTTAAAGTTTTGGTCGAGTCCTCCAGATAAAATGGCCAAACTTCCCAAGCCGGCACCGGCGTATGCACCCAGAACCGTACAG
>CAZZDT010000185.1:0-6736 GCA_964652435.1 uncultured Bdellovibrionales bacterium | reverse complement strand
GTATTTGTCTTTAATATCTTTTTTGCAAACACCTCGGGTTGTGCCTGTCGTGGCATCGGGAACGGTTAATTCACAAGTAAATGAGGATGGACAGGTGGTGTTCTGGTTAGAGCAGGGGAGACTGCAACGGGTGGTGTCTTCTTGTACGCCACAAAATAAACCCTCAACACATGAACAATCATCTTCACAGATTTCATAAAGTCCAAATGGGCCCGCGCAGGAAGAATCATCATTTGAAGGATAAATTTCCAACATACCCGATTCATCATCAGGCCCTAAATCATGAAACTCGCCACCCGTATAAAATGGAGAAAGGGCCGACTCGTGAATGCTAAGGCAATCGGTTTCTGCTTCATCCACACACGGATGATCGAAACCTACAAAATGCCCCACTTCATGGACTGCAATACTCTCAACATCTGTCTCACTGCCACCCACAGACCAAACGTGGTCATAACCATTAAATACGATATCCGCAGATTTACGAGTAATGGTTTCCCCTGAGCCATTTGGGACATCAGCCAAGGTAATTCCTAAGGTTCCAGGACCTAAGCCACTTTCACGGGCCAAGCTTTTGGTTTCAGCCCAAAAAACCGTATTGATACCATCTTCTAAATTAAGTTCCGCGGGACCGGCTTGGGTCATTTCATAAAAGCGTAACCCACTTCCAGCCACGCAAGACCATGAATAAAAAGCACGACCCACGGCATCCAAATCTTCATCTGAGTCTATATCGTCGGAACCATTAGGGTGTAATGCGAATGGAACCGCTCCAGATTCCAAAGACCAGGAAGCCCCCGCAAATTTATATGCGAGAGCATCAGCACTAAAAAAAAATATAAATATCGCTAAATATTTAAAAATAAACAAATTATCATATACGCATGGGCATGATCACACAGAGGTGCTGCGGGTCTTCAGCGCCGACCCACAAACCCGGTGATAAAGCATCTGTCATTTTAAAATGAAGATTGTGGTCATTGAGTGCCGAAATGGCGTCGATCAAATAGCGTGCATTGAACGCAATTTGGATGTCTGGACCATTATATTCCACGGGAACATTGTCTTTAATTTCGCCCGTATCAGGATTTGTACAAGAGACAGTGAGGTTATCTCCAGCAATATCCAAACGCGCATCTTGTGTTTTCTCAGACGCCAATACCGAAACGCGTTTGAGGGAATTTAATATTTCGCTACGACTAGAGCGAACGATTTTGTCGGCCACATTTGGAATGACCTGTTTGTAATCAGGAAAAGTGCCGTCGATGAGTCTCATGATTAAGGTAACATCTTCAGATTGAATAATGGCTTTATTGTCAGCGATAGAAAAAGTGAACGAAGGTTGATCATTCTCACCATCACTCAATAGACGTAAAAGCTCGCCCAACCCTTTTCGTGGTAAAATCACCGGTTTCATACTGGAGAAATCAGCATCAGCAAAAACACGGTCCACTTTAGATAAACGGTGGCCATCAGTGGCTACCATGGCAATTTGACTCTTATTTTCTTTTTGAGGCTCTAAGTAAACACCGGTAAGATTGTACCGACTCTCGTCGCTGGAGGCGCAGAAAATTGTCCTTTGAACCATTTCACAGAATTGTTTTTTATCTAAAGAAAAGGAGGCGCTGGTATCACTCTCTGGGAATGGGGGATACTCTTCCCCTGAAAGTGCAACCAAACGTGCCTTTGTAGAGCCACAGCGTACCTCTACATGCTGGTTATCCAGCAGCTTAAGGGTTACGTCTGGACCACTTAAAACACGAACCATGTCAGCGAGAGAGCGTGCACCGATGGCCACTGTGCCTGGTGTTAGGACTTCACAAGAATTAATGAGTCTAACGCTCACGTTTAAATCAGTGGCTGAAAAGACAATTTGTCCTTGGCCTTGTTCAGTGACACGTGTTTCCAACAGCACATTATTTAAAATGGGGTTGGTGTTTCGTTTTGGGATAATCCCCAAAACTTTTGAAAGACTTTTTGATAGTTCGTTAACGGGTATTCGAAGTTCCATTTGATTTGTGTCCTGACACTTTTTAGAAAAAATAAGAGCTGGAAGTGCTTCTACAACGTCATGATATAAAATTTAAATAGAAATTTAATTTAGTAATAGAATTATAGCCTGTGGAAAGGGTGGAAAACCTAAAAAGCCGATATAAAACCAATCTTAAGCTTATTTTTATTTCCACTTCTTTCAGTGGAAACTTGTTTGGATATTTGTGGAAAAGATTGGCAGGTCTTTTTCCACAGTTTGTCCACAGCTTTTCAGTAAGTTCTTTTGGGAAAACTTTACCCCGGCAAAGGGGCGCCGCTTATTTATTTCCCACAGGCCATGTGGAAAATATTTAGATCGCAAGCACCTGTTTTTGTTTGTCAAAATAGAATGCGTCAGAGAGTTTTCCACAGGGGTAGGCAAAGGTGCGGTTTAGACTTTAACGGTGGTTTCTAACGGAAACCCAAATCCCTATACGAATCATAAATAAACTGGATAAACTTATAAGTGGTTAGATTTTATAGGGAAAATGTTTGGCCTTCTTTTTGCTCTTTAAAGGGCATCAGAAAGGAGACAAGTGATGAAAAAAGAATATCAACAGCTTTGGATGGTGGAGGAAAATAAAAATTCCAACGGACAGAGTAAAAGTTTTTGGACAAAAGTAGGGGTGGCCTTCAAAAACCGGGATGACTCCTGGTCAATAGAGCTCCAGGCGATTCCAGTGAATGGTAAACTGCAAATGAGACCTCCGAAAAAAATGGAGGTGCTTTGATGGTTAAATCGTCTTTTTGCGCCTTTGTTTTGGTTTTTATTTTCGCTTCATCGGTGCTGGCACAAAAGCAGATGGTGAATCTCAATGAAGCGGATATTCCTGCTTTATGTGCTTTGCCTGGAATTGGACCTAAAAAAGCGAAGGCCATTGTGGATTATCGCAATCGCAGGCCTTTTACCCGACCGAGCCAGTTGGTGAATGTTAAAGGGATTGGTCGAAAAACCCTGAAACGGTTGTTACCTCTGATCGAGGTAGCTCCCATCGTTCATCACCAGGCCTTAAAAGCGAAAATAGACCCCAATTAACGGTGTGTATGCGGTGTGCTTCTTTTTCTTCTTAAGAGTACGAGAAGGCCTAAGGATGCCAGGGGGGTGGCCAAGTCAGTGCTTTGGCAGCCGCCCCCGCCGCCACTGTAATCTGCATTGGGATCGAAGGGTTCAGTGAGCTCCTTGCCTTCATACAAAGAACGCATGCATTCCTCGTCGCTGACGTTCAAATCACGTTTTTTATCTTCGAAACTTTGTATTTCACCGAACATCGTGGCGTCAGGAAATTCTTTGAGATCAGGAATACCTAAAACATGACCAAACTCATGCGCAAAAGCACTCTGTAAATCAAAGGCCGTGGCGTCGTCTTCTGGGATTTCATAGACCCAGTTATGGTCCGGATTTAAGGCAATGTCAGCCTCTAAAATTGTTTGGCTCGCCTTATCCACATGGGTAAAAGTCAGGGCCAACAGGCCTGGATCCCACTCCCAATTGGGATGGATAAAAATTGAATTCATTCCGTCGAAAGCGGGTGTGGTGACCTCGACATCCGTTTCACTTAGCTCGATGACTGGGCCGGCGCCAGTGACGTTCCATGGTGCGATGGCTGCTTCGAGCATTTCTAAAAATTTTCCTTTTTCGAAACCATTAGGCGGGGAGACCTGCATTTTAACGATGGCGAAATCCCAGGTCCCATCAACGGTGTGGTTTCCTGTGGCCCAGGCATGCGAGGTACTGAATGATACCGCAAGTACTTGAGTAAAAAGAAAAAACTTTAAAATAGATATAATGCGCAAAACAGCCTCCCGCTTATAATTGGTTAGACTCAGATTCAACAATTCGCAAGCATCCTGTATTTAAATAATCTTATTTGTGTGAAAGACTGGCATCTAACATTGATGCGGGTTTTTAATGAAATTGGTTATTCAAAGAGTTGCGAGGGCCAGCGTGGAAGTGGCGGGCGATACCGTGGGCCAAATAGACCAGGGCTTACTGCTATTGGTCGGCTTTGGGGCGGACGACGCAGAGCATCTGGGTGAATCTGAAATTGAGAAGATTTCATCTAAGGTATTGAAATTAAGATGTTTTTCCGACGAAGAGGGTAAAATGAACCTGTCGTTGAGAGACATAGATGGTGCGATTCTCGCGATTAGCCAATTCACTTTGTATGGTAATTTAAGGAAAGGGAATCGACCATCCTTCGGACCTGCTTTAGAGCCGGAAAAGGCGAATACGCTTTTTGAGCGCTTTTGTGAGATTTTAAATAAAGAGATTGAAGTTCAGAAGGGGGTTTTTGGGGCAGACATGAAAGTTGAATTACTTAATGACGGCCCGGTTACCTTTATACTGGACTCCTCAGAAATATTAGGGCCACGGAAGTGACTTCATTCATCTCCGCCTTGAGCGAACAACTGCATCATCAATCGGCAGAACTGACACAAGACCAGCTCCATCAATTAGGGGTTCATTTTGAACTCATGACAAAATGGAACAAAACCCATAATCTCACCCGCATCGTGGATGGGCGCGCCGCTGCCGAGAAACATTATTTGGATTGCTTGAAGGGTCTTGATTGGGTGCCAGACAGTTGCGTGGCGCACGACTTTGGCTCAGGGGCAGGTTTCCCAGGTTTGGTGGCAGCCATTGCCAGGCCCCACCAGAATTTTGTACTGGTGGAGCCCGCGCGCAAGCGAGCATCATTTTTAGAACGGGCCGTCAAAACCATTGGGCTAACCAATGCCGCGGTGGCGCATTGTAGAGCGCAGGAACTCACCGATTTGGAGTTGGTCATTTCTCGGGGGACCTTCAGCTGGCCTAATTTCGAGCCCTTGGTGGATTCGCTGAAGATTTTGGGTCAACTTGCTCTTTGGTTGGGACATACGCCCACAGAGAAGGAATTTCATGAAGGGATGGGGCAGAAAGGCCTACAGACCGATTGGTTCTCTTACGAACTGCCCCTGAGTGGCCTCAGGCACATGGGGCGGGCCATCAAGACCCAACCCTAATTCTCAACCAATTTTCGGGCTCATTGTTCCACGTGGAACATGCCATAGGATTTCCAGTAACGAAAAAATTGTTCCACGTGAAACATTCGTGAACAACAAAAAACCCATTGACAAAGATCTCCAAAATTAGGATTTCATTCTAAAGCGGAGGAATTCTTATGGGCAAAATTATAGCAGTGGCCAATCAAAAGGGTGGGGTTGGAAAGACCACCACCGCAGTTAATTTGGCGGCCTCTTTAGCGGCACAGAAAAAGAAAATATTGCTGGTGGATATGGATCCCCAAGGCAATGCTGGAAGTGGTTTTGGATGTTTTCCAGAGCCTGAAGAGCTGACAGTTTATCAGATGTTGGTGGAAAATAAGCCGGCCAAAGATGTCATCCGCCAAACCGAAGTTCCCGGTTTGGACCTCATACCGACGAACACACAGCTGTCTGGTGCAGAGGTGGAGCTGGTGAGTGCCTTGGCCAGGGAAAGTCGTCTAAAGAATGCGTTGAGCCCCATTGTGGATGATTACGACATGATAATTCTGGACTGTCCGCCTTCATTGGGCCTCTTAACGGTTAATTCTCTCACTGCTGCTGATGGTGTGGTGGTCCCGCTGCAGTGCGAATATTACGCCCTAGAGGGTCTGTCTCACTTGCTTCAAACCATTGATTTGGTGAAGAGCTCTTTGAATCCCAAATTGCACGTCCAAGGGATTCTTCTCACCATGTTTGACACCCGAAACAACCTCTCGCATCAAGTGGTGGATGAGGTCCGAGAACATTTTCCCGAGATAACTTACAGCACCGTTGTGCCCCGAAATGTGAGGCTTTCCGAGGCCCCCAGTCATGGCAAACCGGTCATTTTATATGATGTGGCGTCCAGAGGCGCACAGGCCTATTTGAAGCTCGCAGAAGAGCTGGTGGCCTCTGTGAGCGCTCCTGTCAAAACCCAAGAAGTACACGTCTAAAGGAGAAGAATGATGAGTGGATTAGATAAAAGAAGACGTTCTTTGGGACGTGGTTTAAGTTCTTTAATTCCCAGCGCGGAACCTATGTCAACCCAAGTGGAAACCCACACCAGCAAGCAAAGCATTGCGGATATTCATGTGGAATCCATCCTCCCGGGAGATGCTCAGCCACGCCAGGTATTTGAAAAAGAGTCTCTCGAAGAATTGACCCAGAGCATTAAAGACCACGGTGTTTTACAGCCGATTTTGGTTCGAAAACGGTATGCGGGGCAGTACGAAATTATTGCCGGAGAGCGCCGATGGCGAGCCGCACAGGCCGCAGGAATGCACTCTGTACCCTGTGTCATCGCAGATATGGCAGACGAAAAAGTGCTCACCGTCGCACTGGTAGAGAACATCCAGCGCAGAGATTTAAACCCCATTGAGGAAGCAGAGGCCTATCGCAGATTGGCGGATGATTTGGGGTACACCCAGTCAGAAGTGGCGGAAGCGGTAGGTAAAAAACGCTCAAGTGTGACCAATGCTCTAAGGCTTTTAAAGCTCCCAATTCAGGTTCGAGAGCTGGTTTTGGACCAAACATTAAGCATGGGGCACGCCAGGGCCTTGCTTGCCCTAGAGAGCGACGCCCTCATAGAGAAGCTGTCCAAGCAGGTGATCAACCGAAATCTCAGCGTGCGCAAAACTGAGGATTTGGTGAAGAAATTTAAGAAACCCAGCAGCAGTTCGGGTGCAAAAACCAGCAGTGATTC
>CAZZDT010000184.1:0-6757 GCA_964652435.1 uncultured Bdellovibrionales bacterium | reverse complement strand
TTCAAAACAAGCCGATCGCTGCCGGTTGGGCGCACAGTTGGCCTTTTGATTTCCCGCATCGTTACGACAACCCAACGGAGATTGAGCAGACTATTCTGTGTGTTGATAAGCCTCCATTTATGCCAGAGGATGAAGTTGTGGTTGAGCAGGAACTTGGTGAACTCGATGGTGTGGAGTCAGAGTTTTATTACCCGGTGGAGTCACTTGGATGAGAAGCTTATTTGCCCCCTGGAATGAGCAAAAAATAGTTGTAACCGGCGCGACCTCGGGAATTGGGCATGTGATTGTAACTGCTTTGCTGGAGCGCGGAGCAAGCGTATTTGGCGTAGGCCGTAACTTAGCTCAACTTGAAGGTCTTACTGAAAAGTATCCCGAACAACTTCATGTCCACCAGGCGGATTTACTTGATTTGAAGGTTGCCCGAGATGTCATGTCGTCTGCCAAGAAAAGTCTTGGTGTGGTGACGGGTCTGATTTGCGCGGCAGGTGCTATTGAACATCAGTCCTTTGGGGAAACAGATGATGCAGCTTGGGCGCGCCAGCTCGATTTGAATTTAAGAGTACCAACGATTCTTCTTGAACAAGCGCTGAAGGTTATGGAGCCCCATTCAAGTGCTGTTGTTCTCGGTTCTACGCTGGCCTCCCATCCGATTGTGACCAGCGCTGCCTACAGTGCAGCCAAAGCAGGACTGGAAGCGGTGGTGAAGGTCGCGGCTATTTCCGGGGCAGAGAAGGGTTTAAGAGTAAATCTATTGCATCCCGGTGTTGTGGACACGCCTATGATTCGCGAGGAACGGCCTGATGGAAATACCGAGCAAGCTCGGTTGGAAGAACTGGCGGCGCTGCATCTTTTAGGGCGAATTGCACAACCCGATGAATTGGCGGAAGTGGTTCTCGATATTCTAAAATGGACTTTCGCCACTGGCAGCATTGTCACCGTGGATGGTGGTCTTTCTATTCAAGGTTAGGGACGCTCTTTATGCAGCTATCTTCAAGAGCTGAACTTTTACGCCAAGAGCCATTCACTTTAGCTTTATCAGCGGGTTTTTTCGGATTTTTTGCTCATACCGGTTTCTTAAGTGCTCTAGAAGAACGCGATGTGCGTCCCCATCGGGTGGTGGGTGCAAGTGCAGGAGCTTTGGCCGGTGGTCTTTGGTCAGCTGGCATGAGTGCTGAGGTTCTAAAAAAAGAGTTGTTGGCTTTAGAGCGTGACGACTTTTGGGATCCAGGCTTGCCCATCGGTGGATTTTTAAAGGGCCAAAAGTTCGATGGACGTCTGCGGAGATTTCTCAAAGCCCTCGATGTGGCTGATCTTCAAGATTCACCGACCCCATTTTCTCCGGTGGTTTATGAGGTGGTTCGGCGCGAAACACGGGCTTTGCGTCGGGGAGATATGGTTGCCGCCATTCGAGCGTCGTGTGCTGTCCCGATGATGTTTCGTCCGGTTCGAATGGGACTGAATTTTTATGTGGATGGAGGTCTTTACGACCGGGCGGGCCAGACGGCTCTCATGCCAGGGGAGTCGGTGTTGATGCATTACCTGCCATCCAATAGTCCTTGGTCGGGGATTGTCCACCGCGACGCTCGCCCCGGCGTGGCAAAAGAACGATGCTTAACCATTGAGAATCTACCTAAAGTCAGTCCATTTCATTTGGAACGTGGACCGGACGCCTTAGAAATGGCTCGCCGTGAGACGCTGCGATGGCTCGACGAGCCCATTAAGTCCCTCTAAATCCCTCTAAATTCTGCGTATTTTTTGGTCTGGCGCGGGTTGGACGTTATCATTTGCCTTGAAAGAGTAATCTACTCGTCGTGTGAGTTTCTACGAGCAAAGGCAAAATGATGGACGAGGAAGAAGAAGAATTAGAAGAAGGTGAAGGGGAAGAGGAAGAGTCCTCGGGATCCGGTTTTTCGTTTTCACTGCCAAATATGTCTGGGTTTGTTCGTTACCTTGGCCATCTGCTCTTGGCCTGTTCGGTAATGGCTATTTACGTGGTTGGAACGCGCTACGAGCTTGGCGGTAGTCTTAAGGACACCTACAGGGTTAATAAAATAACCGGCAGTGTTGAAATTGTGTCCGGCGGAGGAGCGGCTACGGGAACCTATCGACGTGGCGTGTATTTCTTTAGACCCGACCAGTTGGATTCATTGAAGAAGAAGGCTGAAAAGCAAAAGCGCGATTTAAATGAGGTGGTTCGAGAAGCGGTGGATTCGTATCTGGAATCGCAGAAAAAGTAGCGCATGAAGCACGACTTACTGATTGACGACGATCAATAAGGCGCGTTGTCGTTCGTGGCGGTGTCTCCACCAATTCCGCCACCTTTTTTCACTTTTTCAGCTAAGGCTTCGGCTTCGCTTTCTGGTAGGTCCCGGTTGAAGCAGACCTGAAAGTCGTCGCCAACTTTGTTTAGATTCTCAAATGTAGAAACTTGCTCCAGCATTGGATTGTCTCGAACAATAAAACTGTTGGCTATTTCTTTAAGCTCAGTCATATCTGAGTACCGAAGACTGGCATTGTCCATAATACTCATTTCACCGCCAACGGTCTCGACGTTGCAAAGTCCACCAAGTGAGCGCAAGCTTGTACCGACGATTTCAAGATCACCGCCAATTTCTTTAAGCTTGGGTAACTTTACGGAAGTGACATAGAGCCCAGAGACATTCAGCTTACCGGAAATCTTTTGAAAGCTTGCATAGATGAGGACATCGCTGTCCTTGGTGATCATGACATTGCCTTCAAAAGTAGAGTTTCCATCCACTGGCCCATCCGAAAGATTACTTTCAATGGTGACCGCACCTTTGATGGTGGCTTGGTCTCTGAGAGCTTCAACTGCGGAGGTTGCCAATTCGTCGTTGTGGGTTACTTTAAGTTCTCCACCGATGGTCTTCAGACCGCTAAGCTCACTGATGTCTTTTAGAAATTCGTTGTAGGTAATGATGACATTACCGGTGACTTCTTTGAGCTCGGGTAAGAAGAGCTTGGTGACTGCAGTGCTCTCTAAGATTAGGCTGCCATTGATTTTGTCATATGCGTAATAATCCATGACCTGGCCATCGCTGCTAATAATTACGTCACCATCAAATTCCATTTTGTTCCCCACTGCTTCAGGTCATGAAAGCATCAATGCTCTGTCTTAAATTTATAGAAAGAACGGGTGTTGAAATCCAGCATTGATAAGAATTCCTCGGGCTGTGAACTTGCGTGTAGGAGAAGGTAGCCGCCCGGGCTCGTGCAAGCTATAGTGGGTTGATGGCTGACGAAAAAGATATGGATAAGCTAGAACGCGAAGTTCGTCCGGTGAGCACCGAATTATTGGGTTCTTCGGGGGGCCGTGCTGCAGGTGGTCCTCAGCCGGGCCAAGGGGAGCCGGTGGATGACAATCCTCAATCTCAGCGTCAGCAACTGGTTGATAGAATTGAGGAAAAAGAGAGTGCCTTGCTGTATATGGGGCAGGGCCATCCGAAACGGGCTCAGTTTGAGCATGAATTGTCGACCATGAAGAAAATGCTGGAGCAGATAGATACGGCGATTGGTGCCTTTAAACAGCCTTAATCCAGCTGACTTTTTAGTTCCGTGAGTTGCGCCGTGGTTTGCCGTAACCGGTCGGCTAACCGTTCAATAATACGCTGAGCAATGATGGGCCGAGTGGACAAGAGTTCGGTGAATTTGTCCTTGTTGTAGACCATCACCGTTGTTGGCTCGAGCGCTACTCCCGTGGCTGAGCGTGCCTCTTGATTCACCAGGGACATTTCTCCCAGGAATTCACCGGAACCAAGCTCTGCGAGGATTGTTTTCTGACCGTCGACGATTCTTGAAATTTGGATTTTACCGGTGGTGATGACGAACATTGTGTCGCCCTCATCACCCTGAGTGAAGAGAACTTCGCCGGCTTCCAATGTGATGTGGTCTGACATGCTCACCTTCCTGGACGGGTGCTATCGAGCACCTTTGTCCAGGAAAGCATACCATTTTCGTGCGAATGCACCAATTTTCACTGAGGCGTGCAGCTAACGATTTCAGAAAATTCGCTTTCCTGCTCGCCTGCTACCGCTTTCACACGGAAGAAGGTCTCCGCTTCTGTTGGTAAGCCGGTCAAGGTGTAGCTGAACTCAGTGGATGTCAGAGGTGATGGCCCTTCAGCTGCCTCCAGTGTTTGAAGAGGTGGGTTGTCTGAGTATTCGTACGCAATCAGATAACTCGTGGCGCCAGCCACTTCATTCCACACCAGGTTCACAGCGCCCTCTACGCCAGAGCACCGAAGGTTCTCTGGAGCATCTGGGTAAGCAACCACTGTTAGCTCTAAATCATAACCAATCAGGATAGATGGGTTCTGGGACTCAACTTTAACGGTATAAGTGCCCGCTGCCATCTCTGTGGCTTCGATGCTCATGAATTGAGCCGTTGCCGGACTCGGAGCAGTTTGCAGTTCTGTACCCTCTGCATCGTAAAGCGTGAGGTTTGTCCCGCCGTAAACACCGTCGGTGGCAATGACAATATCGGAGAGTGTATCCAGGGTGAACGAGATGAAGTCGATGTCTTCTTCTCGGTGGAAGTTGCGCTCTTGAGTTTCACCGCCGGCAATCACACTGGCTGTTTCCAGTGAATCATCCAATTCGAATGCATCCGGAGCATCGATGGTTGGTGCCTGATATTCAGCGGTAAAATTTAGAGTATACGCGCCGATGGGGTAGTTGTTGTAATAGGACTGAGTCAAAACATAATACACGCCCGGATCAAGTACTGCATCGACCATAGAGAAGAGGCCGTTACCGCCATCATCGTTGTAATAGATTTGGGTCTGGTTTGAATCGTAAACATAGAGTTGACCATCGCCGGATTGACCATCTGTTTCTAGATGAACCGATGCCGGTACAGGAAGTGTGAACGTCCAGTAGTCGAGATCTGCCGATTCATGAATAGAGAGGTTGATGGTCTCTCCGCTTACCAACGGTACCGCGGTTGCGAAGGTATCATTGGGTTCGTAGATATCTGTTTGCAGCGGAATTTGAACACTTGTTTCAATAGCCGCATAACTCTCAAGGCCATCAGCGCCAACAGAACGGACGGTAAAGTAATAAGTTGAACCCGTGGTCAGTCCGGTGAGGGTTTGAGTGGGCTCGGCCACATTGAGTGGTGGAAGTCCCTCGGCAGCTGCGGTGGTTGGGTTGTAGCTTCCGGAGTAATTCCCGTAGTACACATTATAGGAAACAGCACCTTCAGAGGCATCCCAAGTCAGCACCACATCTTCACCTGAAAGAGTTGCCACCAAGTTGGTTGGTGCATCTGCCAGCGGCGGTGTGGCTGTAACAGAAATGGTGTAAGTACCGATTTCCGTAGTGGTAGAGTAACCCGTAACCTTGGCGTAATAGCTGCCTGCAGTGAGAGGCATACTGATACGAGAGAAGAGGGACACATCTGCCCCATCGTCATCGTAGCCGAGTTCTGTGTAGTTCTCGGTATAAAGCCAGAGCTTCGTGTCGCCGCTGCCGCCAGAGGTCTCAACAACAACATCGTAAGGACCGTCCAGCGTGAAGAGAATATAGTCTTCATCGCCCGCTGGCATCGAGTGCGTTTGGCTGGTGCCAATTTCAAAAACAGTTGCTTCACCGAAACCACCATCGGGCTCGTACTGGTCAGCACTGATGGTGCTACCCGTTCCGCCCCCAGGATCGGTTCCACCACCACCACCGGTACAGGCCGGATCGGTTTCATCAGAGCCGTCGTTGCACTGGGGGAGTCCATTACAGAATGCTTCAAGAGGAATGCACTGGGTGCCGTCGGCACATGCGAATTCTTCTTCTGTGCAAGTGATGGTTGTATCGCTCGGGTCACTGGTATCGCTTGGATCGGAGGCATCGCTTGCATCGCTGGCATCTGATGCATCACTGGGTTCAACGCTGTCACCGCAATCTGGGTCACAAATACAGGTAATATCGCATTCTGGACCGGAATCGCATGGGCAAGCATCCGTTAAAGTCAGGTCCACAAGTCCGAAGGTTCCCAGGTCCTGAACGGAAGACCAAAGCTTAGGAAAGGTGTCATCAATGACGTTGAGGGTAGACAGTTCGAATGCTTCGGCTTCAGGCTTGAGATGCCACATCGCGATGAGGTCCGCCCCGATAGCATCGAGCTGTTCTGCTTCGATTGTGAACTCTACTCGCACGGTGCTGTCTGCGTAGGGCTGAACATCGGCCGGGCTATAGGTTACGGTGTATCGAGGTGTGATGGCTGAACCATCATCTTCTTCGCTGACTTCATTTTGTTCGATGCTCATGGTGACAGTTGAGTCAAAGACCAGAGGTCCAATTACCACTGCAAATTTTCCATCAGGGCTAACTGCACGTCCGCCTGTGCTTGGGATCACTGACTCTTGAACGTTTTCTGCGTCCGCCGTGTCAGTGTTCTCAGTGGTTTCGTCTGGGTTGACTGGGTCGGTCCCAATTTGAGTACGTGAGTCGGCTACGCAACCGCCTACAATCAAAAGGGACGCTAGAAAAATGGGCGAGTATTTCATTGTGCTACCTCGTAGCTATAAATTGACAACAACTTTTCGGGGAGGACCTGCGCTTTCGTAAGTCCTATGTCCCTATAATCATCGATAGTTGAATGCACTAGTTTCCGGAACCGTCGCTCGGGTCACTTGCATCGCTTGCGTCACTTGCATCACTTGCGTCACTTGCATCGCTTGCGTCACTTGCATCGCTTGCGTCACTTGCATCGCTTGCATCGCTTGCATCGCTTGCATCGCTTGCATCGC
>CAZZDT010000183.1:0-6792 GCA_964652435.1 uncultured Bdellovibrionales bacterium | reverse complement strand
AAAGCGATTGACCCTCCAAGAACACTGCCTACCAAGCCGCTGTAAATCGCTAAGTCGGCATCTGCAAAAGTGAGGTCGAAATAGTCCTTTGTGAGACTGGTCGCGGCCGTGAGGGTGAGGCCGCCTATAAAGCCGCCCAGGGATAGGGCTTGGTCATCGTTTCCGCTGGTTGCGGTGTAAGCGATCCCGGCTCCCAAGGTCGAACCCAAGGTTGTACCCACGCTAATCCAGCTGAGTTCACCAGCTGAGAGTTCCACGTGCTGGCTGGTCGCTAGACTGGCTAAATAGCCAATCCCTTGACCGAGCAGAAACCCTCCAACCGCGGCGCCCTCTTTGTCGCTGGTTCCATAGGCCGCCAGGCTGCCCAGTACACCGGAGCCAAGGGTGCCGAGTGTAACCAGAGCTTTGTCTGTTTTTGAAAACTCCAAATCCTTGGCGAGAAACCACATGGGAGCCACACCCAGACCCAGACCTGCAAGGGTCGCTAGGGCCGGTCCCATTTGTTTTTGATAATCGGTCGGATTCTCATCGCCCCAGAGCAATAGGGCACCCAGGGTAGCACCAGATACTTCAATACCCGTCCAGTGCATCAGGGCCAATTCGTGGCTGGTGTGAGAGGTTTCTTTGAAGGTAAGTGCGCCTAAGCTTGTGCCCAGAAGTTGGCCCCCAAGGAAAGACCAGCTGAAGGCCGGCTGGTCGAGCCCCTCAACCGCAATGGCTCCAAGGCCATAACCGAAGGCGCTTCCCCAGAGCCCAAGGCTTGTGAAGTGAAAAGCTTCGGGCATGGTGATGCCTTCGTCAGGCGCCAACATATATGCGGTGCCGCTACCAAGCACGGCTCCCGATAGGGCTGCAATCGCCGGCTGATTCCCTCCGGCTACATTGGAGAGAAGTCCTAGGCTTGCGGCTCCCATCGCGCCAGAAACGGTGTAATAAAGCCCGGCGGCCGCTTCCGATGGATAGTGGTAATCAAATTCGCTGCAACGCTCAGCAAGCTCATCGCAGTGATTAAGAACCAGTTCTTGGGCCGCTTTCTTTCGGATATCAAGACTTGGTTCATGCTGGGCCAACTCGATGAGTTTCTCAACGTAATTGGTTGGCTTGCGGTCTACCAATGTGTCGAATGCCAGCATGCGAATTCTCTCGTCCAGCTGGTTTTGTCCGAGTATTCCGGTCAAGGCTAAAAATGCGGATTCAGAGGGGCGTTTGCTTAAAGCCGCTGCAATGGCCAGTTTTGCCGGATCGGTCGATGCGTCATTGAACAAGGTGATGATAGCGGTTGTGGTTTCCTGGTCATCAAGATGCGCCTGTCTTGTACTGAGTTCTTTGAGGGCTGCACGTCTAAAAGATGGATTGAAGGTGCGCTCAATCGATTGAAGCAGTAGGGGACGCGCGTGGTCTTCGGGCAATTTCTTGATGAGCTTTAGCCAAGTTCGCTGGGTGTGCGTGTCTGTTGAGAGGTGCGTGTCTTTTAAGATGACCTCTAGGTCCTTCGGGTTGAGCCCCGCTGCGGACTCAAGGGCAGTTCGCCGAATCGACTGGTCGGGATCTTGGAGGCATGTCTGGAGAAGGTTTAGGGCTTGGCTGCTGGGGAAATATTCGTTGACCATGGCCAAGGCTTCGAGGCGTCCTGACAAATGCTCGGTGGTGAAGAGGCGACGCAGCAGTATTAGCCTTTTGGGTTCGTTGCCGGTTTCAGTGGATTGTTCAGTCCTAGCAAGTGTGGCCAATGGTTCGGGTAAGGAGCTGGCCAGTTGCAGGAGGGCGTCTTGCGCCTCGGGCGTACCCATGGTGTGGAGGCTGGCTATGGCTTGCTCTTTTCGCGGGAGTGCGGAGGTGGGGTCTTGAATGATCGAGAGCAGCTCCTGGCGAATGCTTGGTAAAGGAAAGCCACTGAGCAATTGGATTGCCTTAACCGCCAACCCGTCATCCTTATCCTTGGCAGCCAGCTGAAGTTCTACCAACCCCTGGACGTTTCTGTAGGCAGCAAGGGTTTCGCAGGCTACGATTCGGACCGAGTTGGTGCCGACCCTGGCCAGGTAACGAATGTGCGGCAAGAGGAAGGGGTGGTTCAGCGCTTTGGCTTTGAGGAGGGCGCGAATCTGTAGGTCCGGGTTATCGCTGCGCGCAAAATCAAGAACAAGCGGGAGAAGCTCACTCTCATCGATGGCCAGCTGTGGTTTGTCGCCTGAATGGCTCTTTGACGCGGTTTCGTTTATGTTTTCGATTGGGTCGGAGGTCGGCGTTAAGTTTTTTGATTCGGAATCCGCACTTTCTGCTATTGGCTCTGCTTGTGCCAAAGAAGCGGTCACAAGCATGAACACAAGCCCGATGGCTTGAAGTCCGGGGTTCCGAAGCGTTAATTGAGTCATGCTGGACGCATTTTGCATTGCTATTGTTCCTTCGGCCACCGTGACCGATACAGTATCGGCGAAAGACGTCTTGAATTCATCTTCTATTCATTGAAAATTACCATTAATTGGCTCACAACGATAGAAACCATTTGGCGCGGCCACTGGAGCCGCTCTGAAGTTAACTGGTCGATTATAGGAGGTTCACGATGTCCCTTACGGGGTTACCTGTGGAAATCACTTTTCCGGTCGCATGGGGCCAAATGGATGCCTTTGAACATGTGAACAATGTGGTTTACTTTCGATATTTTGAGGATGCCCGGATTACGTATTTTCATAAGGTAGGAATGCTTGAACGTATGGAGTCGTTTGGTGAGGGGCCGATTTTGGCGTCCACCCAATGCCGTTTTAGGATTCCACTGACCTATCCCGATCAGGTGACTGTAGGAGCCTGTGTGCGTGACATGGGACAGGACCGATTTACCATGCATTATAGAGTCTACAGCCATCAGCATCAGGCAATCGCAGCCGAGGGCACCGGCACCATTGTTTATTTTAATTACCGGGACAATAAGAAGGCGTTCTTGCCTGACGAACTGGTGGCGGCCATCGATAGAGTGGAAGAGGGTAAAGCAAAAGACTCTCTGGAAGGTAAGTGACGATGAACCATTGTGTAACCCAGCCGAGAGAGCCCTTCAAAAGTGCAAGTGGTAAGCTCACGGTTCACCAAGTGCCCGCCTGGCAAGACAATTTGGTGTGGTTGATTCAGTATTCAGAAACAGGCGATGTGGCGGTAGTCGATGGCCCCGATGCAGGCAATGTGTTGGCTTACTGTGATGACAATGGGCTTACAATTCGGGCTATTTTGAACACCCATACGCACCCGGATCATATTGGAATCAACAATGACTTAGGCAAACGAGGTATGTTGAGCGAACTGCGGGTCGTTGGTTGTGGCGCGCGCGCTGATGATGTTCCGGGGATTACGGAAAAGGTTGGTGACGGCGATACGGTGATGCTTGGCGATTCGATTGGCACGGCAATTCTAAGTGAAGGGCATATCAACGGTCATATCGCCTATCTGTTTGAAGACCTGCTCTTCTGTGGTGATGCGCTCTTTGCTGGTGGTTGTGGGTATCTGTTTGATGGCCCGCCTGAGAAAATGCACGATACCCTGACGAAGTTTGCTCAGTTGCCGCCTGGCACACGTGTCTGTTGTGCCCACGAGTATACCCAGGACAATTTAACGTTTGCCTGGTCGGTCGAGCCCGGCAACGATGCACTCAAGGAGCGGATCGTTGATGTGTGGTCCGTTCGTGCGCAGGGTGGATGCACTGTTCCCTCCACCATAGGCATGGAGCTGGCGACCAATCCTTTTATGAGAACAGATTCGGTTCAGATTGTCTCTGCTTTGAAGGAACATATGCCTCAAGCGGATTTAGAGAGTGCCTCTGGTATCTTTGCGGCTACCCGCGGACTAAAGGATAGGAAGCTATACAAGGAAAGCCTCGCTGTCCCTTTACCTCTTGAACTTGATTAGCCTGCTCGTCGCTTCTTAACTGCATCGGCAAGGTTTGCAAGTACCGCGGCAGTTTGCTCCCAGCCCAAACAGGCATCGGTGATGCTTTGACCGTAGTTCAACTCGTCGGGGTTCTCCAGGTTCTGGCGACCCTCATTGATATGGCTTTCAATCATCAATCCGAAAATATTGGTTCCGCCGGATGCGATTTGTTTGGAGACATCCTCGGCCACTAAAGGTTGCCGGGTATGGTCTTTCTTGGAATTACCATGGCTGCAGTCCACCATGAGCCTATGGGTGACATTTGCCTTGTTTAATTTTGCAACCGCTTCACCAACCGATTCGCTGTCGTAGTTAGGTCCTTGGCTTGAGCCCCTTAGAATCACATGACAGTTAGGGTTCCCTTTGGTGGATACGATAGCTGCAAGACTTTGTTTGGTCACGGACAAAAAGTTGTGTGGATGGTTGGCCGCTCCAATAGCGGCCACAGCGATATCGGTGTTTCCATCTGTTCCGTTTTTGAATCCCACTGGCATGGAAAGCCCAGATGCCAGCTCTCTGTGAATTTGACTTTCTGTTGTGCGGGCCCCAATTGCACCCCAACTGACCAGGTCGGCAATAAATTGCGGAGTGATGGTATCTAGGAACTCGGTCCCGGTAGGAATGCCCTGGGCGGTGAGATCAGATAAAAGCTTTCGAGCGGTGCGCAATCCCATATTGATATTGAACGAATTGTCCATGCCGGGATCGTTGATCATGCCCTTCCAGCCCACAGTGGTTCGTGGCTTCTCAAAATAGACACGCATCAAAATAACGAGTTCGTCTTGGTGCTCTTCAATAGCCCGTCGAAGAAGCGCTCCATATTCTAGGGCAGCCTTTGTGTCATGAATAGAGCACGGACCTACCACCACCACGAGCTTGTCGGATTCGCCATTTAAGCATTTTGCTACCTCGGCCCGCGAAGTTGCGACCGTGCTTGTCATCTCCGGCGTAAGAGGGAGCTCTTCCATGAGAATGGCCGGGGGAATCAGGGGGCGAAGTTTATCGATTCGGACATCATCGGTATTTTGAAACATAGTGAGCCTCATTGCGCCTGGATAAATAAAGGATGACGCATTGCATCCACAAGAGCAGAATTATTGCGGTCTGGAAAGTATTTAGTCAGAGAAAGGTGGAAAAATCCTAAAAAAATTAATTGGCTTGGCTTAGCCTAGTGGCGTGTAATTTGTCCATAGCATAACGAACACGCATGTTATCGCGGCACAATTTCTGTAGGGCGGTTCCAGTTATAACCAGTGCTTTCACCGGTGTTTGCGCCACCACGGTCATGCCGGTAGGTGCCTGAGGACACATGAGATTGGCTGAAGCGACATAGTTGCATTCACTTTCAGCATCGACTTTTGTAGCACCGGAACCGTTCAGCCTGACTTCGACCGTACCTTCAAGGAGCAGATAGAAACATGCTTGTGCTTGATTCTCCTCAACCAATGAACTGCCGGTTTCAAAAATTTCCTCTTCGCTTTGCCTCGCGAGGGTATTGAGGACCGGTAGTTCAATATCGTCAAAGAGGTCAATGCTATCGATAAGAGGTCGCTTTCGGGAAATCTGCTCAAGAATATTTTCAAGACTGTGCCGCTCAACGCATTCCTTGAAGAGGCCGCCGCTTATCTCGAAGAGTTCCATCGGTGTGGTGGCTTTGATGGTGACGTCTGTCGGGTCGAGCTTACTAAGCTGATCTCGGGCACCAAAGAATTCGCCCGGACCGAGAAACGTTTCTTCCACTTTGCCGCTGGCATTCTTGAATCTGACGGAGGCGGTCCCGCTAACGATAATTGAGAGAGTTTCTTTGTTGGTGGTCTCGCCTTCGAGCAGGATGTCACCGTCGCCAGCGTGCTTGGTTTTACCGCCAAACAGAATACTGGTCATGGTTTTTGACTCGTCAAGACCAAGATGTTGCATCGCATTGAGGATACGCAAGGGAGTCACCGGGTGCATTTTGCGTGGTTCGACAACAGTAATGGTGCGCCCAGGCTGTGCAAGTTCACGGCCAAATGAACGTGTGTATTCATTTTCAGGGCAGTGGTAGTAGATGACCCGGTTGTCATTGTTTGCAAAGTCTTTCGGGTGTCCGTGAATAATTGATTCACCCACATCACAAAAGTAAGCGTGATTGTTGTTTCTGGTCTCTGGAACAAGGTTACGCATACGCTTGTAATGTTCGTCCGCGAGAATGCCATCGGCTTTGAGTTTGTCGAGCCCATCATGGTGCAAGGTGTCGCCCGAGATGGTGACACCATGACGTTCGCCAAGAGCGTCGGTGAGACTTACGGTGAGGCCAACAGTCGGGATTGCGTGTATCGTGTAAAAGAGCTGAAACTCTGCACCCAGTGCCTCAAAAGGCTCACCTTCATTGACGCGATGGTAGTCGAGGTATTTTGCAATTTCAGATTTAGGTTGCTTGAAATAGGTCGCGAGCTTCACCAGAGTGGATTGGTAAATCGGTTCGGTGGTGAAAAACCGTGGTTTGTGGCCCGACAGAATAAGCTCAACAAACGCCCCCATGTGGTCTTCATGACAATGGCTCAACACGACCATGTCGATGTCTTCGACCGAGATCCCTTGTCGCTCCAGCAGATACCTTGTGGCTACGGGGCCATCATAAATACAAATGCGTCCGTTTACCCAAAGCAGAAAACCGGTGCAGGGGCCCGAAAGGTCAAATCCACTTCGGGAGCCAAGAGGTTTGACGCCGAGTGTGATGGGAGTCTGGGTAGCACTTGGTGGGGGAAGTTGAGAAAACGGAATAACCCGGCGAGGAACTTCCAGTGAGATTCTTTGGGTATGATTTCCTGATTTGAGAATAAAGGCAGATGAGCCATCTCGTTCGATAGTGAGATCACCGTCAAGGACGTCCACGCCACC
>CAZZDT010000182.1:0-6793 GCA_964652435.1 uncultured Bdellovibrionales bacterium | reverse complement strand
CGTGGTATTTGGGTCGGTAATGATAAGCTTGCTGCGGTTGGTGTGAGAATATCACGATGGACCACCATGCATGGTTTTGCATTGAATGTGACCACCGATTTAAGTGGATTTGAGCTGATTGTCCCTTGTGGCCTTCAGGGCCGCGGTGTAACGAGCTTAGAGAAACTTCTCGGAGAAGCGCCATCTATAGTGGACGTGGAGAACAGATTAGCCCATCATTGTGCTGAGGTACTTGGGCGCAAGATCGAGGAAGTGGCAAGCACGCCATTACCCGACCTTGATGTAGAAACTGTCGATGGGCAAGCAGCTCGCGCAGTAGGAGCAACTTGATGGCCGACGCGGCATCACAATTGATTCAGATAGGAAAGCCAGGCAGGAAGTCTGCGTCCTCTGATTCTTTGGTCCAAATTGGAGAGCAGTATCCGATCCCTAAAAAGGGAGAGCGGGCCCGCCGTCCACCTTGGCTGCGTGTCAAAGTTCGAAAGAATGAAACGTTTGATGAAGTCAGCTCTCTGATTGATGGTCTGAAGCTCAACACGGTCTGTGAAGAAGCTCGGTGTCCGAATATTTGGGAATGCTGGGGTCAGCATCGCACAGCTACGTTCATGATTTTGGGCGGTATCTGTAGCCGCGCATGCCGTTACTGCTCGGTCACCAGTGCCAGACCTCAAGCGCTTGATCCCAACGAACCGGAGAATGTTGCCGAAGCGGTTGAGCGCATGCGCCTTGCACACGCGGTCATAACCAGCGTCGATCGAGACGACTTACCGGATTACGGTGCGGGCCATTGGGTTGAAACCATTGAAGCGATTAAACGACGCAGCCCCGAGACGAAAATCGAAATCCTCACTCCCGACTACATGGGTGATTGGGATCAGCTGAAGCGGGTCATGGACACGCACGTAGATGTTTTCAGCCATAACACTGAAACAGTGCCAAGACTTTACCGTCGTCTGCGCTCTAAAGGCGTTTATGAGCGCTGTCTCGAGCTGCTAGACCGGCTTGATAAGTACCGTGTTGAGCATCAAATTCAGATGACAACAAAGACAGGTGTTATCTGTGGTTTGGGCGAAGAAATCCCAGAAATTCTGGAAGTGATGGATGACCTTCGAAAGGTGAATGTAGATGTTCTCACTTTGGGACAGTATCTAAACCCAACCAAGAAGCACCACCCGATTGCTAAGTTTTATACGCCTGAAGAGTTTGAGATGCTCAAAGAAGAAGGCCTTAAGCGCGGCTTTAAGTCGGTGGTGAGTGGACCTTTGGTTCGTAGCTCCTACCATGCTCACGAGCATGTACCGCAGGCTTTGGAAGACAAGTAAGCAGACGAAAAAAAAGCGCCCATGAGGCGCTTTTTTAATGTTTAATAAGTTGGAAGCTCGGGATCGACCTCTTCACTCCAGGCCCGTATGCCCCCGCGCAAATTCTTGAGCGTGGCAAATCCATTGTCTTCTAAGATCTTGTAGGCCTTCTTGGAGCGGCCACCCATCTTACAATAAATGATGACTTCATCATCGCCACGGATTTCGCTAAGGCGGTTGGCTATCTGCCCCAAAGGAATCAAAGTGGCACCTTCAATATGGCAAATGTCCCATTCATGGGGTTCACGCACATCGATAAGCTGGAGATGATTTGTTTTGAGTCTTTCCTTAAGTTGGAGAGGCTCAATGTCCACCACCGTGCTTTCTTCTTCGGCAACCTTTTCGTGGTCGTTGGCAGGCACACCACAAAACTGCTGGTAATCAATCAGCTCTGTAATGGGCTTGGCCTCGGGATCACGACGAAGCTTGAACTCCTTAAATGACATGTTCATGGCGTCGTAGGTGAGGAGCCGCCCGGATAGGGTTGTTCCTTTGCCAAGAATAATCTTGATGGTTTCTGTGGCCTGAATGCAACCAATCACACCGGGTAAAATACCCAGTACGCCGCCCTCTGCACAGGATGGTACAAGGCCTGGTGGTGGTGGCTCGGGATAAAGGTCGCGGTAGTTGGGACCATCTTCATAATTGAATACGGTACACTGGCCGTCGAACTTAAAGATCGAGCCATAGACATTTGGTTTGTTCAGCAGAACGCAAGCATCGTTGACGAGGTACCGAGTTGGAAAGTTATCGGTTCCATCCACGATGACGTCGTAAGGTTCAAAAATCTTGAGTGCATTGTCGCTGTTTAAAGCTTCATCGTAGAGATCGACCTGAATGTTTGGATTGATATCTAGGATACGGTCTTTTGCGGATTCAACTTTAAGTTTTCCAACGGTTGATGTTCCGTGAATCACTTGGCGCTGCAGATTGGATTCATCTACAACATCGAAATCCATAATCCCGATTCGACCCACGCCGGCGGCCGCCAAATAAAGCAGGAGCGGCGAACCTAAGCCACCGGTTCCGACACAAAGAACAGCACTGTTCTTTAGTTTGGTTTGGCCTTCCATCCCCACTTCTTCAAGAATGAGGTGTCTGGAATACCGTTGAATTTCTTCTTTGCTTAACGCGCTCACGTTTTAGCCCCCTGCAATGGAAGGAATGATGCTGAGTGAATCACTGGCTCCAAGCTCAGTGGCTTTCTTATCGAGAAAACGGATGTCTTCATCGTTAAGGTATACATTCACAAAACTTCTTAATTCGCCATCGTCTCCGAAAAGATGACGTTTAAGATCAGGGTACTGATTCGTGAGGTCGGTTAAAGCATCGCCCACAGTATTTCCTGCGACGTTTACTTCGGAATTCTTGCCAGCATAGGGGCGAAGAGGGGTTGGTAATGCAATTGTAGCCATCGTTTACTCCATCCGGCTTGGCCGGTCATTTATATGTGAGTTAATAACTTATATATGGGTTCTGTTTGGGGGTTGGCAAGAAGCTAGATACAGAATTTTATTCAGAAAGAGTAGTGTTTCTTGAATAAAATCGATAAAGATCGTCGAAAATAGCCATTCTAAAGGCCATTCCAACTCGAAGTTGAGCTTTAGCGGTCCGATGGTGTAATGACGGCTAGCAATCAATCATTGAATCTTCGAGGGGAAGATAAATATGTCGCAGAGCAATACGAATTTGGTGTGGGTCGATTTGGAAATGACGGGCCTGTGCCCCGAAACTTGTGCAATTGTCGAAGTTGCCATGATCATTACCGACCGCGAGCTTAAGGTCATCGACAAACCCCTGAATGTTGCTGTTTGGCAGCCACCAGAAGTGCTCAGCCGTATGGAGCCCTATGTGGCTGATATGCATAAGAAAAGTGGCTTGCTTCCCCGGATTGAGCAAAGCCGAGTATCCTTGGCCAACGCTGAGAAACAAATGATGGAGCTGATGACCAAGCACTGTGCTTACGGAACAGCGCCTCTTTGTGGAAATACCATTGGTCAAGATCGCCGCTTTATCGTGAAATACATGCCGCAAGTGGATGGATATCTGCACTACCGCAACATCGATGTTTCGACGGTGAAAGAGCTGGGGCTTTGGTGGTATGGGGCCAAATACACCAAACCGGATGATGGAAAGCACACCGCTCTGCATGACATTCAGCAGTCCATCGAAGAAATGCGTTATCTGCGCGGCAAAGTCTTCAAATAGTCTTTTTAAAACAAGCCAATTAAGGGGCAGAAGATCTATTGCCCACTTAGCATAGGCGCGATATATGCGCGCCCATGCTAGATATGATGAGAAAAAACAGCGGCTCCGTCTTGATGTACTTTGTACTCGGCGGGATTATTTTGGTTTTTACCTTCACCTTTGGCCCAAGTGCGGCGCCATCTTGTGGAGGAGGCGGGCAGGATTATGCAGCCATCGTTGATGGTGATCCTATTCGTCAGCAGGATTTTGCTGTTTTCTATCAGCAGCGTGTGGACCAGATGCGCCAATCCTTCGCCGGTGCCGGTCAGAGCTTGGATGAAGAATTTCTGAAAAAGCTTGGCGTTCGTAAGCAAGTGCTTGATGGACTCATTGATCGCAAGCTGCTTGCTCATGAAGCGGCCAGCCGCGGACTCTCTGTTTCTGACGAAGAACTGGTCAAGTACATGAAGGAAAACTTCGGTCTTGAAAATGTGACTGGTGAGCAATTTGAAGCTTTCGTTACCCGTTACTACCGCATGCCAGTTTGGCGTTTCGAGGAAGATGTTCGAAACGAAATTCTGGGCCAGAAAATCGCAAACGTTGTGACGGATAACCTCGCGGTAAGTGAAACTCAGGTTAAGCAAGATTACTTCAAAGAGTTTGACCGAGTCATGGTTAGCTTTGTTCGCTTTGACGTGAAGTCTAAAGACCAAGCAGAGCCAAGTGCTGAGCAAATTGCAGCCCTTCATAAAGATGAGGCAGAGGCTGTTCAGGCTCGGTTCTCTAAGGACGCTCCTCTTTACCAGAGTCCTAAGCAAGTTCGTACACTGCAAATCATGCGTAAGCTTGAGCGTGATGCTTCTGAAGAAGAAATCGCTGCAGCCATGACTTACCTCACAGGCGTTAAGAAGAAGCTTGATGAAGGTGCAAAGTTTGAAGACTTGGCAAAGACTGAATCTCAAGATGAGATGACAGCCTCTAAAGGCGGCGACATGGGATTTTTCAGCCGCGCGCAAATGGTTAAACCATTGGCGGATGCTGCATTTGGCTTGAAGGTTGGTGAAACAACGGCCATGCCAGTGAAGACTCGTATGGGTGTTCACCTTCTTCGACTTGAAGAAGTCAAAGAGCCTAGCACCAAGAGCTTTGACGAAGTGAAAGATCAAGTTGCAGCTTCAATTTTGAAAGAGCGTGCAGCAGAAGGTGCGGCGAAGTCTGAAGCACAAGCAATGCTCAGCGCCATTGCCGGTGGAAAGACTCTTGAAGAATTGACTCAGACTGAAGCTCAAGCTCGTGAAAACCCAGAGGCAACTCTGCCGGTTGCACGTGTGAGCCCATGGATTCGCAAGGGCGACACTTCTATTCCTCGCATCGGATTCTCTGAAGAGTTCCACACGGCAGTTTTTGCTTTGACTGAAGAAGCATCTTTGGTGTCTGAGCCATACAAAGTTGGCAATGCTTACTTTGTAGCTGAGTACGTGAACCGTGAAGTTCCAGATGATGCTGGTTTTGAAGAGCGCAAAGACAGCTTGCTGAAGCAAGCATTGTCCAGCAAGCGCCAACGTGTTTTGCGTGATTGGATTTCTCACCTAAGGTCTGAAGCGGTGGTTGAGTTGAATCCAAATATTCTCGGAGATGACGCGTAAAGACAAAATCTTGTCTATGACGCACCAAGACTAGTTGAATATTCGAGGTAAAGTAGCTAAGTAATCGTCACGGGCTCATATCACTAAACCGCAATCTTAAGGGATTGGGAGGGGAATTATGAGCACAACGTCTACAAACCACGTATCCGAAGAAGAGTCTCGGCAAGTCGCCGAGGATTCCCGCGAAAAAGAATGGAAAAACCCGAGCTTTATGAAAGAGCTCTTCCTGGGGAATTTCCGCTTCGATCTGATTCATCCATATCCAGAGCGCACTGAGTGGCGAGCAGAGTTCACCGAATTCTACGACAAACTACTCGTGTTTCTGAAAGAGCAAGTTGATCCTGCTGAGATTGATGAGACCGGTGAGTATCCGGAGCACGTCCTTGATGGGCTTCGTAAACTTGGTGCTTTTGGTATGAAGATACCCTCGGCTTATGGCGGTTTGGGTTTTGACCAAGTTGAATATGCCAAGGTGATGGAAACGCTCGGTTGCTACGATGGAAATTTGGTTGCTCTTTTATCAGCCCACCAAAGCATTGGTGTTCCTCAGCCCGTCAACCTCTTTGGAACGGAAGCGCAAAAGAAGGAATTTTTACCGCGTTGTGCCGCTGGTGAAATTTCTGCTTTTGCTCTGACTGAGCCTGATGTTGGTTCAGATCCTGCTCGACTGGCTACCACCGCTGAGCTTAACGAAGCAGGGGATGCCTATATACTTAATGGGACCAAGCTTTGGTGCACCAATGGCACATTGGCCAAAATGCTGGTGGTTATGGCGAAGCACCCGGGCACTCGCAAGATATCAGCCTTCGTGGTGGAGACAGATTGGGAAGGTGTTCAAGTTGAGCACCGTTGCCGCTTTATGGGACTCAAGGCATTGGCCAATGCCGTGATCACTTTTGACAATGTTCGTATCCCTAAAGAGAACCTCATTGGAAAAGAAGGGCGAGGCTTAAAGATTGCCCTAACCACCTTAAACGATGGCCGTCTTTCTATTCCTAATGCTTGTGTGGGCGTGGCTAAGAGCTGTGTTCATGCTGTGCGTCGTTGGGGGGCCAGCCGAAAGCAGTGGGGACATCCCATTGGTAACCATGAATCTTTGGCGCAGAAGATTTCAGACATAGCAGCAACAACTTATGCTATGGAGAGTATTGCGAAGTTGGCCAGCGAATTGTCCAACAACAAAAAGTTAGATCTGCGTTTAGAGAGTGCAGCCTGCAAAGAGTGGAACACTCACTGGGGCTGGCAGATTCTTGATGACACCGTGCAGATTCGTGGTGGACGCGGTTATGAAACTGAACGCTCTATGGCTGCCCGGGGTGAAGATCCTATTATGGGCGTGGAGCGAATTCTGAGAGATTTTCGTATCAATCGAATCTTTGAAGGCTCCAGTGAAATCATGCACCTCTTGATGGCCCGCGAAGCGGTGGACAAGCACCTCGAAGTGGCCGGGGCATTGATTGAGAAAAAGAGTACCTTGATGCAGAAGATTAAGGCGCTGCCTAAGATCGCTCTTTTCTATGCCTATTGGTATCCCACACGATGCATTGGCTGGTCTTGGTGGCCGCGTTTTATGGGCTACGGAAAGCTGGGTAAGCATCT
>CAZZDT010000181.1:0-6830 GCA_964652435.1 uncultured Bdellovibrionales bacterium | reverse complement strand
ATGGCTGAGACCGGTAACGGCGACTTTGGTTACGTACTCATGGGTGGTAAAAATTCCAACGGTGTGTCCGATGGTTTGTGGTACGGCACGGTGGACCCCGATACGGAAGCGTTTGGATGGAATCAAGTTTGCGGAACCGGAACAAATTGTGCCGGTCCAGGAGCGGTTGAAGGAAGCATCTTTGTCGGTTCGGACGGTCCTATTTTCTTGTTTGGTGGCTCGGTTGCCGGGGAAATCAATGACATCACTTGGGCCTACAGTCCCGCCCGCGCGGAACTGAGAGAGCACTCTTGCACCGACTTTGGATACATCTCAGGTACTTTGGGCTGCAACTCTGGTTGTGGTTTCGACGCATCTGACTGTATGGCGCAGCCGCTTTGCGGAGATGGAGTGGTTCAGACCTCTGCGGGTGAGGAGTGCGATGGAAGTGTAAGCTCCTACAGTAACTCTTGCTCTGATTTTGGTCTGGGCAGCGGTATGGTGACCTGCGGTTCCAACTGCCGTTATGACTTTTCTGCCTGCGCATACGATTACCGTTGTGGCAACAATGTGGTGGACCATCCTCAAGAGGCCTGTGACGGTGAGAATTACAGTATTACCTGTAATAATCTCTGGAGTGGAATTGCCGGTGGAGCAAAGATGCCCTCCAGTTACATGGGATCTACACCTTCCTGTGATGACAGTTGCCGACTCGACGTTGGTAACTGCCAATACAACCCATGTGGTAACGGAAACATTGATACTTCGTTTACGTCCGCAAACGGTTCTGGGTTTAAAGTTATTTACTCTGAAGCCTGTGACCCAGGTAATGCGCAAACGGCTGCCAACACCCGAGGTTTAACCTGTGCTGATTTCTCTATGAAGGGTTCCGTTTTAGGATGTAACTCTCAGTGCGAAATTGATTTGAGCAATTGTATGCCTTTTGCCGCTGAATGCTCAAACGGTGTTCTGGATGCCGGCTCTGAATCGGATGTGGATTGCGGCGGTGCATGTGGTCTCTGTGAAAATGGGAAAAATTGTACAAGCGCATTTGACTGTAAGTCGGGTGCATGCGCCGAAGGGTTATGTGTAACCAGTTCATGCAGTGACGGCGTCCGTAATGGCCAAGAAACGGATACCGATTGCGGTGGACCTGATTGTAGTGCGTGCATCAAAGGTGACAGCTGTTACGTGGATGAAGATTGCGGTGCATGTGTGGATGCGGGTTGTACGAGCTCTTTCACCAACAGCTCCGGTTATCGACCCGTGGTTTGTGAAGCTCAAATGTGCAAGCTCACCAATTACAGTTCAACCTGTACAAGCGACGGAGATTGTGCATCCGATGTTTGTGATACCCAGGATGGTAAGTGCGTGGCAACCCGTGGTGACAATATGTGTCCGAGCGGTATGCACGAAGTGATGGTGGGAGATAATAGCTATGAATGCGTAGCACCATCCACGGCAGCATGTTCCGGACTGGCTGAATTGAGTTCTTGCTCATTCAACAGTGGTAACCACTTTATCTCAGGAAAATGCTATGGCGGTGCCTGCGTGGCAGAGTGTGATTGGTGGGACGCGAATTCAGAGGGTGTATGCCGTAACGCAAACTCATTTTGTCAGCCAACGGGCGTCTTAGGTGATGCCAGCACTCAATACGTGTGTATCTCCTCGACAACTTTTGACGACGATGATGAGTGCCCGGCTGGTTTCTTTGAGGTGAATGCTGGAGATGGAACTTACCGTTGTGTTCCGCCGCATAGCAATGAATGCGCTGGGGCAGATGACCTCACATCGTGCTCGTTTAGTTGGAACAACTTTGGTGTCTCCGGGGTTTGTATGGACAATACTTGTGTTGCCTCGTGTGGTTCCTCTGGCATGACTGGATTCTATACAAACGGCGGCCGTGAGACGTGCACCAATGGCAACAGCATCTGTCAGCCTATCGGTCCGGTAGGTGATTCATCATCCTTAGGTGTGTGTATGGATGTGGCGCAGTCTTGTGCGGCCTCTGGCTCACCGGTGGATGCGGTCTGTCCTGCGGGAGCATTCGGGTGTACCAGCGATGGGCAGTGTGCAGTTCCGTCTTACGCTTCTTGTTTGACGACAGACCAAAACGGCAACACCACCTACGCTGCAGTGGGAACCGCTTGCAGCGTCGATATGGACCTCGATGGTGTTACCGATGCCAATGAAGTTGGAATTTGTGCACCGACCGATGGCTCTGAAACCATCTGTTTGGCGAGCTGTTCTTCCAACAGCTGCGTGGCGGTGGATTCTGGAAACTTAAACCATGCATACTGTCAGGCCATTGAAAGTCCTGGTACGGGAGCATTTGAGCAGTACAACTCAACCGGAAGCGTTAACGGAGCCCGTGCAGACCATGCTATTTGTGCCGGGGCAGATGTCAGTTGCTCATCGGATGGTGACTGTAAGGCTGATGCCTTCGTTGGCTGCGACGTCGCCAACCATGTGTGCTTGCCGCCAAGCTTAACCGCGTGCAGCAACAACGGCATCCCTGGAACTGCCACCCAAGGAACATCATGTGATTCTGATGGAGATGGATCCACGGATGGAATTTGCGTGTTTACCGTGGATGGTAATGTCGACGGTATAATGGATACAGCGTCGGTTTGTTTACCTTCTTGTGTAACAGCACAAGGGGGCTGGGACGGTGGCTTATGCAGCACGGACGGAGCGGAGTGTGTGGATCTTAGCGGCGATGGCGGACCGTATGTTTGCCGAGGAAGTGGAAATTAACTTTCACTTAGCTGCCTATAGCATCGAGCTCGGACCATCGTTCGTAGATGGTCTCGAGTTCGGCTTCCAGTTCACCAAGCCTTTTGTTTACCTTGGCCACTTCATCACCGGCATCTTGATAGAATGATGGGTCCGCAATCTTTTCGTGCAGTTCTGCTTGCTCTGTTTCCAAAGCTTCAATTTGGTCCGGCAGAGCTTCTAGTTCTTTCTTTTCTTTGAAGCTTAGCTTTCTCGGCTTTTCTTTTTTCGGCTTTGAAGCCTTCGGTTCTGCTTTTTTAGCGATGACCGCTTCTTGAATTTCCGGTGGACGTTGCCGTAGCCAGTCGTCATATCCCCCGATGTAGTGTCTCGCTTGTTTGTCGCTGTCAAAAGCAATGGTGCTGGTCACCACGTTGTTCAAGAACTCCCGGTCGTGACTGACCAGCAAGAGCGTGCCTTTGAAGTTTAGTAAAAGCACTTCAAGAAGCTCTAAGGTTTCACTGTCGAGGTCGTTGGTGGGTTCGTCCATGACCAAAACATTAGCGGGCTGGGTAAAGAGTTTAGCCAGCAAGAGTCGATTGCGCTCACCGCCAGAGAGCACGCGAACCGGTTGACGCGCACGGTCGGCAGAAAACAAGAAGTCTTTTAAGTAACCAATCACATGCCGGCGTTGTCCATCCACTCCAACGGTATCTCCGCCATCGCAAAGGTTATCTTGAACGGATTTCTCTTCGTCGAGTTGGCCTCGAAGCTGGTCAAAATAACATATTTCGAGTTTGGTGCCTTGATGGACTTCACCACTTTGCGGTTCGAGGTCTCCGAGCAGAAGTTTAACCAGGGTTGTTTTACCGCATCCATTGGGGCCAATGATGCCAATGCGATCTCCACGCATGATGTTCATGCTGAAGTTTTCAACAATCTTTTGGTCTTCCCATTGAAAGCTAAGGTCCACGGCTTCGATGACTTCGTGGCCTGATTTCCCTGCGTCTTGAATCTTGAGTTGCACTTTACCAATGCGTTCCCGGCGGGCTTTGCGTTCTTCCCTTAATTTTTTTAGAGCACGGACGCGGCCTTCGTTGCGGGTGCGCCGGGCTTTGATACCTTGGCGAATCCAGGTTTCCTCTTTGGCAAGAACTTTATCTTCGTTCTCCCAGGCCTTGTCTTCAGCATGAAGGTCCGCCGCTTTTTTCTCGAGGTAATTTTCCCAGGTTCCCGAATAGCTTTTAAGCTGTCCACGGTCGAGGTCAATGATGCGCGTGGCTAGACTTCTCAAGAACGCACGGTCGTGAGTCACAAAGAGAAGAGAGGTTGCTGCATGGAGAAGTTCTTTTTCCAGCCAGGTGATGGTTGGGATATCCAGATGGTTGGTTGGCTCATCAAGGATGAGTAGGTCGGGTTTACCCACCAGGGCTTGAGCCAAGAGGACGCGTCGCTTTTGTCCTCCACTTAGGTTTTCAAAGCGAAGGCTTGCCTCAAGTTTAAGTTTTCCCAGCACATCTTCAACCCGTTGCTGGAGGGTCCAACCATTGGTTTGGTCCAGGGTTCTCTGTATAGATTCAAACTCGGCCAGGAGTTCCTCACTTTGGGAATCGGCCAGTTCCACGGTGAGTGCTTGGTATCGGGTAAGAAGGTTGGCCGTTTCACCAAGCCCTTGAGCGACGATATCGTAGATGGTTCCGGTGATATCTTGAGGCACATCCTGCGGTAGATGGGCGATTGTGGCGCCGTCTTCTACGGTGAGTTGTCCGGAGTCTTGAGTGAGTGTACCGGTTATGACCTTCATCAGGGTGCTTTTGCCCTGGCCATTGCGGCCAACCATGCTGACGCGTTCACCCGGCTCGATGGTCAGGTCGACGCCATCCAATACGGGCGGGCCACTGAAGCCTACGGTTATATTTCGAAGGGATATAATCGCCATGGCAGGCTCATACGGGAAAATGCATAAAGTGGGAAGTTCAAGATGTCTGTTTAGCCAACAATTGGCATGGAGCGTTCTCGGGCCATGTCGTCTAAGGCTCTTTGCATCGCGCCCGTCACTTTTAGGTAAATCTCGTCGAGGGCTTCAAGGTTGTTGGCATCTTCTGGGGTATAAGCGTCCAGGCTGATCGGCTCGAGGTATCGGGTGGTGCATTTGGTCGGTAAGGGCAGGTGCATCCACGGGCCCAGGGTGAGTCCCCAGGGTAGAGCAAGCATCAAAGGCCATGTGTCGGTTCGCAAAATGCGATCGAGCTTTAATAGTTTGGCGATGAATTGCCCATCGTGAAGAATAAAAAAACCTTCATGCCCGCCGATGTAAACCACAGGAATAATCGGAACACTGTGTTTGAGGGCAAGTTTAATGAACCCACGCCGGTCGCCAAAAGCAATTTTGTGCCGGTCTTTGTAGGGCCGAAAGGCTTCGCGGTTTCCACCGGGAAAAACCATGACTTTGCGGCCGGCTTGAAAGAGCGCGTTGGCATTGTCGTGGGAGGCGCGAACAATGCCCATTCGGGTTGTGATTCTTCCGAGCATGGGCGTGCTGACAACGGCGTCATGCCCCAGTCCATGCATGATGTCTTGCTTGCCCCGGTTGAGATACCAATGGGCACCAACGCCCATAGCTTCGAAGAAGCCAACCCCAGAGTTGTGATTACCCACGACCAAAGCGGGGCCGAAGGGAACTTCGTCTAGGCCCTGAACCTCGAGCCGAAAGTAACGCTTGGTGAAGCTTTCAATCAGCGGGGCAAAAAGATCACAAAGTTCCCAATCGATTGCGTCAATATTGTCGGGATCTGCGGGGGTTTGCAGAACCTTACGCAATAAGTCTATGTGTCTATTGTTAAGCACGATTGCCTCGTTTTTAGAGTTTTCTCTTAAATATGCGTGTCAGATGCTTAGCACCTTGATATTCTAAGTGAATATTCACTCATTAGGTAAAACGCCTTTGTAAGGATCTGTGATTATGGCCAGACCGTCTACCGAACTTGTTTATGCTCTGCGAAAAACTGTTTTACGCCTGCGTTCCGGCGCTCCTTATCAGTGGGGACATCTCGGTGCATGCAATTGTGGGCATTTAGCGCAGACTCTGACACAAAAATCTAAGGGTGAAATCCATGCCGAAGCGCTTCGGCGGGTGGGTGACTGGGGAGATGTGTCCTCGCAATACTGCGAAACCAGCGGTTTGCCCATAGATGACATCATTGGAACCATGATGCGTGTGGGTCTTACTCTGAATGATATCGAATACTTAGAGAACTTAAGCGACCGCCGTGTGTTGGCTCAATTGCCAGCCGGTCAGCGCAACCTGCGTCACAATGACCGAGAAGACGTGATTCGGTACATGACGATCTGGGCCGATTTGCTTGAATCCGAGATATCCACTGAGCCTCCCACCGAGCCAGCGTCCATTGAGAGCTTGGTGCCCAGCGCCGAAGAGGCTGCGTAGATTCACTAGATAAGGGTCGACGGATTGTACTCGTCGGTGCTATGCCCTCCCAAGTTGCCTCTGTTTGAGGCGACTTAGACGAGATATCTTTATGAAATCGGAAGAAAAGATGAATGAAACCAGCACTCCGCATTGGACGGAGCGTCTCCAGGCAAGATGGGGATTAGACAGTATTTTTCAGGTCGTGATGGTTTTGGTGGTCTTTGCTTTGACCGGTATGAGCGTTCTTTTTATCAAGGAGCCCCTTTTTCAGCTTCTTGGTATCACCAGTGAGACGGGTGGCGCTTGGAAGACGTTCATCTATTTGCTCGCAGTTTTACCGCTTTATCAGATACTTCTCCTGGTCTATGCACTGCTTCTCGGGCAGTTTCGCTTCTTCTGGGAATATGAGAAAAAATCCATGAAGCGAATGGCAAAGTTGTTTCGCCGTAAGTCATAGATATTGTTCCTAGATTCCGAACATTTTGGAGGTTGATGGATGTCTTCTGCGGATTCCAAGCATTTTGATGTGGTTATTTTTGGTGCCACAGGTTTTACCGGACAGCTGGTTGCTGAGTATTTTGCCCGAAATGTATCACTGAATGAGACGCGCTGGGCCATTGCTGGTCGAAACCTTCAAAAGCTGATTGAGGTTCGTGAGCATTTAACCAGCATCGAGCCAGCCTGCGAGCGGCTTGCGGTTTTAAGTGCA
>CAZZDT010000180.1:0-6835 GCA_964652435.1 uncultured Bdellovibrionales bacterium | reverse complement strand
TCGGTTGCAGTGTTGTGCGCTTGTTGAAGTTGCTCTTGCAGCTTCTTTGATTCATCGGTTTCCGGCCAAGAGCGCGCAATGCGAAACCCTCGTCTCACATAAGCCAAATGAGGAAACCACCAATCTCGGTCGGCGCTACGGGTTCGACTGGCCGCATTTCCGTAGCTTCCGCCTCGTGAACTTCTAAAGCCTGGCGCTTCTAGGTCCTCTTGAGAAGGCATCACCAAACGTTGGTCCGCCAGCCGGTATTCGTCCGCTTGAAATAGGTCTAGGCACCATTCGCGGGTGTTGCCGGCCATGCTTTTGACGCCGTAAACACTGGTATCAAAGACATTCTCGTACACCGTTTTGATTTCGGGCTCGCCAATATGGCTGTCCATCATGATGCAGAAAGCCGAATCAAATTGTTCTCCCCAGGGAAACCGTCTTCGGTCCACACCGCGCGCTGCTTTTTCCCATTCAAGTTCCAGGGGGAGTCTCCAAGCTTTACCGGTTTTTTCCGATAACCATTGGGTGTAAGCTACAGCGCAATACCAGGTCACATTTGTGACCGGCAGTTGCAATGCTTTGTCTCCGTCACCGTGTTCAAAATGGTCGTTCACCCATTGGTAAAGGGGGCGGCCAGCTTCATCCTCAGAGCGTGATTGTTCACGGGGGAGCCATAAATTGGCTTCAGATTTTCCCTTACGTGCAACGAAATCATTGATAAATTCAAGGTATTGACCGTGCGTGATGGGGGTCTCGCTCATCATAAAACCATCGGCCCAAACCCGGGTTTCATCTAAGCCGTTGGGAGCATCGGGGTCGCCACCAGCGTAGAACCAGCCCTCCGGGACATAACACGAACCTGCTGTGACTTCTCCGGATGGAGGAATCGGAAGCATGCGGTTCTGTCCTGGATTGTTGGGCGCTTGGCACGCCCAGTCCAGTCCATAGTTTAAGTAGAATGGATAAGTGATGGAGTCGTGGCCGTGCATGCTCACTTTGAGCTGGTAGGACCCAACCGACATTTCGTGTTCAAAGTGCGACTCTCCAATAGAGCGCATGGTTTGAGGTGTCATGCGCTTGCGGACTTCTTCGAATTTCTCGACTACAATATTTGCTTTGGCTGGGAAGGGTATGGATACGCGGCACTGTCCCTCAAAATAACGTGCACCGGTAGCCCGCAAAGGAGCGTTTTCCGGCAGCAATTGGATGTAGCCCAGTGCCTCCTGAACCAGAGCGCGCGCTTTAGCTCTTCGGCGCCTTCTAACTGCTTCACGGTGCTTTTCGATGCAGTCATTGGTGAGTTCTTCCAGTGCATCGGGTGAATCAGGGCATTCCACTAAAGACCGTTGTAAGAGTCGACTTCTCTCCGCGGTGAGTTCAATCACACGTTCGCGCATGGCCTGACATTGCTCTTCTAAGTCCCAGATGGAGTAGCGCTCATTGAGTAAAACGTCCTTGGGCATTGCTGCTCGAAGATTGTCAATCTTGTCTTGAAGGGCATCTGCTTCCTCGCGGATTCGCCATGCATCGGATGTTGCTTGACGGGCTTGCACAACATAACGAATGGCCCGGTCTTGTTTTTTAGCCCCGTCGAGCCATTGTTGAATGGCGTAGCTAAATTCCTGAGCGGATTGAAACCGGTCCTCTTTATTACGGCTCATAGCTTTTTCACAGGCATCGGCCAATTCGTCGGGTACAGGAGGCCCCGAGTGTGTCGTTTGGTTCAGGGCACCAAAAAAGCTTACCATACCGGGGTTGAACCCGGCGCGTATTTCTTGTCGCTTCAAAGGTTCGGGCGCTTCTGAGACGACCTTCTTGATAACTTCCATTGCGGTTTGACCCCAATAGGGAGCACGTCCGGCTAGAATGTGGTAGAGAATGGCCCCCAGTGCATAGACATCACTTCGAGTATCGATTTCATCGGGATTCCCCATAGCCTGTTCGGGAGCCATGTAGCTGGGGGTACCCGACACGGAACCCACCATGGTTTGTAAGTTCTTATCTTGGCTGCGTTGGGTGACCACTTCATCGGACATGCTTTTGTCGCGTGTTTTTCGTCCCATGACTTTGGCAATGCCCCAGTCTACCACCAAGACTTCGTTGAAAGAGCCAATCATAATATTTGCGGGTTTCAAGTCTCTGTGAATCACACCCCGGCTGTGAGCAAATGCCATGGCCGCACAAACTTGCCGAAAGACTTCGATGAGGCGCACGAAGGTCCAGCCATCGTCGCTCACGCCCCAAGAGTTATCTTGAACTGCCTCGTGGACGGATTGAATGGCGGTAGAGAATTCACGTCCCTTGATTTCCTTCATCGTAAAGTAGAGGCGGCCATCTTTGAGCACGCCCAATTCGTGAACTGGAATGATATTTGGGTGCTGAAGTTGAGAACCCACTTGGACTTCTTCAATAAATCGAGCGACGGCACCTTTATTTTTCAAGGCTTTGGGGTGGATGATTTTCATTGCCAATTTGCGGTGCAAGACTCGGTCAAAAACGCGCCGCACCTCACCCATACCGCCACGTCCTAATTGACCAAGGTCTTCGTATTGGCCAAGCAGGGTAGGGCCATCCGAGCTTTGGTTAGAGCGCTCCAACTCCTCCGGGGAAAAGAGGGACTTGTGCTGGGTGGCTTCATCATCATCGTCTAAGAGATTGTCCAAGCAGATCGAGTGCCCATCCAGCTGGTCATCCACGAATGTCTCTAAATAAGTGGCCTCGGGATCCGATGATGTTTCTTCTCCGGACACTTTGGTGATCGTGGTTTCACCCTTTTCGCCGGTATTGTCGCTCATGATACGCCTCGGTCGTCAAATGGGTCTCTCGGCCCAGGTTGAAGATACCGAGTACATTAATCGGATTTGGGTGGCCGTACAACTCAAGCCGCCGCGGGCTAAGAGCCTTGGCCGGACTGGTTTGTGAGTGGTTGCACCGAAGCTCTGGAGGCATTAAGTGATTCATATGATGAAGATTGTACGAAAAATTCTCAGTGCCGGCCCCGAGCGGGATTTGCCGACCGATGCATCCTTGTTGCTAACCCGTTTGGTGTTTGGCTTGTCCATGGCTTTTGCTCATGGTCAGGGCAAGGTACCGCCTTCGGATGGGTTTGTTGGTGCCGTTGAGGGGATGGGATTTCCCGCTCCGGCATTTTTTGCCTGGGCCGCAGGCCTAGCTGAATATGTTGGAGGCATCTTGATTGCTTTGGGCTTGATGACCCGTGTATCTGGGTTTTTCTTGCTTCAGACCATGCTGGTAGCAGTTTTTGTGATGCATGCGGGGGATCCCTTTAAGAAAATGGAAATGGGTCTTCTTTACGCCACCATTTCGTTGACGCTGATGGCGACGGGAGCAGGGCGGTTTAGTTTGGACCGACTGATCATGGATAGATTGCCGAAAAGCAGCTAGAGGCAAAATCGAAAAATGCCGTCCTGATGATTTGTCATTTCGCTTTGTTTGTTGAACAAGCGAGGTAAGAGTGAATCACTTGTTCTGGAGTTATGATGATTTATAGAGTTTTAATTTTTGCCATGTTGACCCTAGGGCCTGGCGTGGCAACGGCTGAGTCAACCGACTGGAAGTTAGATAAGTCTCACACGCATATTGGTTTCATGGTCAAGCACATGGGAATTACGCGTGTTCGGGGAAATTTTAAAAAGTTTGATGCGAGCATCCAGGCCCACAAAGATACAGGCCATCTCAAAGCGTTGTCGGCCACGGTTGAAGTGGATTCGGTTGATACCGGAAATTCAAAAAGAGACTCCCATTTACTCAAAGATGATTTTTTCAATGAGAGTGATTTTCCCAAGGCAATTCTCAAGCTGAAGACCATCAAGTTTGAAGGCAATCGCTTCAAGGCCGTTTTTGATTTGACCATTCGAGAGACCACCAAGTCTATTGAGTTTGATGGGGAGCTTTTGGGCATCCGCAACAAGAATTTCGACAACAGTCCAGGCAAGCGAGCGGGCTATACCTTTCAGGGCGTGATCAATCGGCAAGATTTTGGTTTACGATTCAACAAGATTGCCGAAGGGGTAAGCGTTGTGGACGACAAGGTCACGATTGAAATCGACCTCGAGATGACCCGTAAGCTTTAGGCGGGTTCTTGTTACTGGAGTCCTTCTTTAGTCGGTGATCCATTCATGGGCCATGCGGCGATGCTCTGAAAAGCGTCGACGGTGTTTGTGACTCACGGTGTTGGCCCGCTTGCGCCACCGGCGAAAGTCACGAGGCTTTAACAACCGCCTCATTCTATGGATGACTTCACCTTCCGTCAGTTTGGTTTTTTCTCGGATCTCTTCAAAGGTGATTCTATCGGCCCAGGCGGCCCAGATAAGCCAGTCGTCTGTGCCCTTGGGTGGCTCTGTCTTTTTAACTCTGGTCTCGGGGCGGTCGCTTTTGCGTTTCATGCTCACTTCCTTGTGTTTCCGGCCCATTAGCCATCTTTTGTCAAAGCGACCAGGTTGATTCTTCGGGAAAGGATATGAAATTCGTATCCCTTGGCTTGAAAACAACTATAACCGTTCGCAGGTTACGGAAGTTATGGGGAGCCGCAGCTTTTTGTCGAAGGTGTTGAAAGGTGCCGAGTGGAGTCAAGTTAGGGACTATCTTAGCCCGGCCATCCTGGACGTTCTCAAACCAGCGGACTTCAGACGACAGGCTGTGTCGTTGGGGAGGCCCTTCATCCAGAGAAGTTATTGGAGAAAACAGCGGGACGCTGTGCTCGAAAGTCTGCCTGATAACCTTTTCTCGGGAGACAGTGCCGACTCCTTCGAGAGTTCCGATGCATCGAATGTTTTGAGAGCGCAGAAGATACTCGAACTCTACTTCTATCAAATTGAAAATTTCGATGCGGCTATCTTGGACCTTCGCAGTCAATCCTTTGTTCCCGGCGGCAACAAGTTAGGATGGGAACCCAGTCCACTTTTTATCGAGTGGGAGCCCGAATTTATCTGCGGCTTAAGGCAGATTTATCGTGGTTTTTATGGGGGTCACGATGACGAGTTTACCGCGGGTTTGAAGAGTCTGAACCTGCTTGAGGCTCGGGATATCTTTACCAAGCATTTTGGGGAGGGCAATCAAACAGAGGTGAGGTTTGAACTATCCCATTTCCACGATACGTTTCACCAAACGTTTACGCGATGCAAAGACGCTGGTATCCAACTGCACCCTAATTTTCTTGGTTTGGGCTTGATGCTCGCATCACTATACGAGCATCTCGAGGAAATGAATGTGCCCTGTGATGTTCGAGCCGCGTACGAAAAAGTTGCGTAGGCCCTGCTTTACTCTGAATCCCCGCAGCTTTGCATGACTTCATGATTGTGGAATTGCTCGCATACTTCGGGCATGGGACGAAGGTCGTCTGGTTCTTCGCCTGCGTTCATAGCGGCCACATAGGTTTGTAGCTCTTCATCGGTGATGCAGGGGATAGCAGCCATGGCATTGATACAGGATTCCGCCAGGGCCAACAATGCTTCATCGCCTTGCTCAGTCCAACAACTGGCTTGGAATTGCATATCTTCGCTGAGGTCTTCGCTGCACTCTTCGTCGCTGATGGTGCTAAGGCTAGCGGTGCACTGTGCAGGCTCGTCTCCGAAGGCCGCGCACTCCATGGATATGGTGCCACATTCGACCGCTTGATTACAGAGTGTTTCTACAATGGTATTGGCCTGCTCTGTGGCAGATTTTCCTTTAAGGCTGACGTTTGCATCACCGCCGCAGGCTGAAACCAACAAACCAAGAGAACAAAGAATCATAATTGAAGATATTTTCATTTTAGGGCGCCTTTCGTTTACTGGGCCAACTTGAATCCATTCAGGTTGCATCAGCGTAAGCAATATTTCATTTTCAAAACAAGAGTTCTGGTGCGTGCACAAGATTGTGATGCATACCTGCGCTCTTGAGCTGATTGTGTTGGACTAGGGACGCCTGAGGTATGAGGTGAATTCACGGAAAAATAAAATAAGAAAAAATGCAGGATATTCAGCGGGTTGTGTTTGTTCACTCTCTCTTCTCGTTGGCGTTGACGTTTCTCTTTATTCTTGGCCACATTCCTGATTAACCTTGGCTTCTTATTATGGCACGGCACATCCTATCTATAATACCCGCAAGTCGTCGGGCCACACGCTCTGAAAATGGTTTGAACTGGGCGTGGGCTGCGTTTTGCCTTTTGCAGATAGGGCTGGTCCGCTGGGGGACGGATGCTGCCTACGGCCTTGCGGCAGGGCTTGATGACGTTGGTTTGGCGCTGGTCTTGCTTGCCTTTTTTGGCCTGCTTCGTTGGGTTTCAGGTTCAATCTTGGCCGCATCGGTGATGGTGCTTACCGCGCTTTTTCTTGCGGCGGCATGTTTGGCCAACGAGCTTTATCACGACACATTCGACACGTGGGTGGGCGTGCAAAGTTTGGCCGCCACTGAAGAACTCGACGATATTCAGAGCAGTATTGTGAGTATGCTTGTCACCCCCGTGTTGCTTGGATGGGTGCTTCTTCCGGGATTGCTGGTGGGGGTGATGTGCTCATCTTGGCATGCATGGAAGCCGGTATCTCCGGTAAAGATGATGGCGGTAGGCCTGCTTTGTTTGATGGCTGGCTCGGGGTTAAGAGTGGATGTGGCCAATCAGCAGGAGAATCATTTTCTTTTATCAGCTTTGAGGCTTGAGGCTCGGCGTGTGATTCGCAGTCAGGGGTCGTACGACCTCAAAGGTTTGTTGGGTGGCTTATCCGTTAGAGAGCTTGCACCACCCATGGAGGGCTATCAGAGGCCAGGCAGCGACCCACAGCCACTTCTGCAAAGACCATTGGAGGCGAAGAGGCCGGCGGTTCGGCCTAATATTATTTTGATTGAAGCT
>CAZZDT010000179.1:0-6864 GCA_964652435.1 uncultured Bdellovibrionales bacterium | reverse complement strand
GAGCAAGCGGGTTTCTTATTGACCATCGGTTATGGCGGTGACGACAACGGCCTTGATTGGAATACGCAAGTATCACTTTTTGATGTGACCAACTTTTCCAACCCACAATTGGCTCAAGCTCTGCCTATGGCCATGGAAGAGGGAGATGGTTGGTACTACGCTTGGAGTGAAGCCAATTACGAGCATAAAGCGTTTCAGTATTGGGCACCTAAAGAACTCTTAGCCATCCCACTTTCAACGTATCGTTGGAACTATGACGAAGAGACCGGTGATTATGGTTATGAATATGTGAGCCGCTTGGAATTGATTAAGGTGGATGTTGAAAATGGCATGTCCATGTATGGCAGCATTGATCACAGCCACTTCTTCAACAGCGATAACAACTGGTACTGGAATTATCGCGATGTGCGTCGCAGCATCTTCATGGGCGAATACATCTACGCCATCAGTGACCGCGGTATCACCGCTCACACCATTGATGGATTGGAACTCAGTGCTTCTTATCAGCTTCCAGGATCTACCAACTATGACTACTGGGATTGCTGGGACTGCGAGGGAGGTGATGGCGCAGTTGAGGCAGAAGCAGAATAATTTTTAAGGTGCGGTGACTGGCATTTGGCTGGTTGTCGCCTGGGCAAGAAGCCTCCTCTGCGTGAGCAGAGGGGGCTTTTTTTGTCTACTTACTCAAAGCAAATGGTGTCGTAGGTCACCGAGATGTGCTGGCTTGGACCAGGCACTTCGTTGCCATTGAACACAATGGAGTTGGTGGTCGCATCAAATGTCCAACCGTTGGTTCCATCGTAAGGAACAGATTGGCAGTTGATGGGATTGCCATTTCCATCGTCATCACAAACTTCAACCGTAATGGTTCCAGCAGTGGCCGGTCTTGAAAGCGGGAACTGGCGCCGAGCGTTGAAGACATCGAGGCCAAGACTTCCGACCATGTTTGACCAGTCAGCACTGCAGATAGATCTAAACTGACCACCCACCGCATCGACTGCATCGTAATCAACCTGGTTTCCTTCAGCTGTATCGCATCCATTTGGTGGTGGACCGGCAATGGCTGAGATGTTCAAGAGATCTGGGTTACCCACGCCTTTGAGGTTTCTGAAGAAATCCACGTAGAGTTGGGCAGTACCATCGCTTTGGTCTTCTTCATCCGTAACCAAAATCACGTAGAGCTTGGCATCCTCGCGATAAAAGCCTGCATTGAAATCATCAATGTTTGGATAATCAAGAGCCAATCGAGCTGCTTGCAAAGGGGACTCTTTGCTATCAGAGCTTGGTCGCCCTGAGTTGGTCACCCGTACGTTGCAGTTGAATTGGCTGGTTTGTGTGGCCACCGGTTGGTCGTCACTTACCCAAAGTGGATTGCCATCACAGGCGTAGAGCTTGCCTCTCCAATCGCTTTCAGAATCGGTGTTAACAACGCCAATGTGATAATCAGTATCCAATGAACTTGCTGCGTTGATAAACGAGCTGAAGTTGTTGGCTAGGTTTTGTTGCTCTTCACTCATAGAACCTGAGTCATCTACTGAGAATAGAACATCTACCAGCGGTCTCTCGGGCTGTTGGAACTCATCCAGTCCAGTGCTGTCGAGAGTGCCCTCTGCGGTAAGTGGAACCGTGAAGTATTCTTCGTTGTCATCGGTGGACTGGATTTCAACCACACCGCTGGCGTTGCCTACGGCAGTTGCACAGAAGCGAACTTCAAATTCTGTATCGCTGCCTGGAGGCAATGAAGTGGATGTGGGTTGTGTGGTTTCAAATCCTGGATCTGAAGTGTTGAGGATTCCAAGGCTGTTGATATCGAGTGTACCGTCCCCTGAGTTGTAAATGGCAACACGTACCCATTCAGAGCAGCAGCCAACGGTGACGAGGCCAAAGTCAACTTGGCCAGGGATGACATCAATATCAGGCCGGGTGCCGTTACCGGCCAGTGCCAGTTCTTCAGTGGTGATGGTTCCACCGGCACCGCTGTTGGCGGTGAGCACAAGACTGTTTTGTCCACAGAGAAAAGGAATCTCTTCGAAGGGATTGTTACCCGATGGGGGAACCGGCTCGAATTGAACATCAATGGTTCGGTAATCATTCACGGGAATGATGCCGGGCAAGTCGGTACTGGTCCACGAAAATGCGGAAGATGTGGATGAACTCATGGCAATTTGGGCAACGCTACAATCTTCTGAACCGGTGTTGATGACCTTAAGTTCCATGGTTTTTTGCTGCCCGATGTTCACGTTGCCAAAAGCAAGGGATTCTTGAGGACAGAAAAAGGTTGGAGCAGAGACTGGCGAAAAGCTGATGGAGCAGTTTGGTGAACCACCACCGCGTGCTTCCAGTAGCAGTTCTTCGCTGGCACCTTCAGCGGATGTGTAAGGCAGTTTACCGAAGTGGTTCATAGCCAAATCCACCGCCGAGCGCTTAAAGATAAGTTCGATGGGGCCAAAAGAATCGCCCGGCGCTAAATCAAAGGGCGCTGGAGCGCTGTTGGATGGATAATACTCAAACATCTCGGCGCTGTTGGGATCAGGAATCAATGAACCCAGGCTGATGTCGGTACAGGGGCGCTGACCAACGTTTGTAAAGGTGACTGTTTGCAGGCGAGACACCAATTCTTCGCAGCCAGGGATTGGAATAGGCAGTGCATCGCAGTCTTCACCAACACCAACTTCATCACTGGCCACCCAACCAAAATCCACCGGGCTTGGGCTTGGCACCAAAATACATTGTTCCGGTTGACCAATGCGTGCGTTGAGATCAACGGCTGAAGTCGGCCGAAGGGTATCGTTGGTTTCGAAAATGATACGACCCAAGGAGTTAGAGCCAATGGCGTTTTGTAGGGCCGGTATGTAGTCAATCGGAAGCTGAGTGCTTTCGCCGACCTCAAGACTGGCAACGCCTGACCATGGGATGGACCCGCTGGTAAACTCTGAGCTGGATGATGCGGCGAAGCTAATACTATCGAGTGTGAGAGCAGCTTCATAACCACAGTTGGTCATGGTGATGCTTCGAGTTTCACTTACGTTTTGAGCCGTGGTGTAAGAGGGAGCCACACCAAACTGCAACGTTGAATCATTGGGTACATCGTCTTCTGTTTCAAAGCAGATGTGAGGCCCAATCACGCGGCCCGTAAGGTTCACATAGATGGGGGCGCCGAGTCCGGCGACTACAACTTCACCAAAGTGTTGCCCGGCGGTAGAGGGCCGGTATTCAACGGGGACCGTGAGGGTTTCACCTGCACCCACGCGGGCACAGCCAAAGTCTCCCAAGAAGAATACACCGTTCATGCCAGGTAATTCGGTATCGGAGGTTTCAGGAATGCCGTCGTTGGTAAGTTGAACTGTCACCAGAACTTCAGCACTGCCTGTATTGGTAACGCTGATGCCTTGGGTTCCCAGAGCGAGGGGACGACCGAGCGCGTCGGCTAAGTCTGGCCCAACTTCGGTATCGTTGAATGTGCCAAAGTCTACGAGCACGCCGTCGCCGCATTCACCGCTTTCAATACAAACGTCGCAAGTGCCAGCGCCGCCAGAAAGATTGATGGTCCAGTTACCACGCACATCTGAGTTGGATTCGATGGTGAGGGTGGCCGAATGGTTCGTTCCTTCAGTTGGAGCGTATTCAATGCCCAGCTCGGCGTATTGGGCACCTTCTAAGAGAAAGCCGCCTTCCTGTAGGGTTACGGATTCACTGGCTGCATCTTCCGCATCGGATTCAAAGCGTTGGAGCAACACGAGGTTAAAAACCCCTTCAGGATCGTCAAGTTGGATAGACTCAACCAACAAAGGCATGGGCATGCCGGAATTTTCTAGGCGTAAGGTGCGTCTTGTTGTTGAGCCCTCTGATGGCGTACCAAAATCAATGGATGAGTTGTCCGGCGCAAGATCTTGGCAGCCGCACGCTTCACCCTGGTCGCAAAGAGCAAGGTTCATGGAACCACGTGCGGACGTTAGGCTGTCACTGCACTGGCAATTACACAAACTGATGACGAGCCAGAAGGCCGTCATGAGAATAACTGGCTTACGATACATATTTTCCCCCGGTGCTCTAAGTTGGAGCGCGATGGGCGTAAGACTAGAGGATCAGTTTTTCAATGCGCAAGTCCCGATCACGTGATTTTGAAGGTTTTATTTGGTACGACCTAACCATGTTCGAATCGAAGAAAATGGTCCTACCGATTTTAGTGCTTCTCCTGGGGCTTTCCGGCTGTAATGGCTGTGCCGATAAAGTGGTCGTACCACTTGTTGAAAAAGTACCTGCCGATGCAAGTTTGGTGGTTGAAATGACCAATATCGAGGACGCTCTTAAGGGGTTCGGGCTTTATATCGAGCAAATCAGCCGTGGAACCGCGCGGCCTCTGGTAAAGCGTCTTCGAGCGACCCTAGAAACTCAGGCCGGCGTTCAAATCTTCAAACCGAAAGCTTGGCGGGCGGCCGGCATTGAGCTTGAACGGGGCATGGTCCTATTTATTATAGAAGATCAAAAGATGCTCTACGTGCAGAGCAGCAATCCCGAACACCTGGAAAAAGCGCTGGCTAAGCTCGTTGCTCGTTTAGATGGTGCCACCAAGAAAGTGTTATCAGACCATAACGGTGTGGACGTGGTAACGCTTGGACGTCCTTTCGGTACCGAAGTGGTACCAGTTCTTCACTATGGGAAAGCAGGAAATACGTTTTTGGTAAGTTTGGGTGGTCAACCCGAACTGCTGGCCAAGACGATCTCTGAGTCTAAGAAAAAGCCTGACTCTTCCCCTCGCTGGGTAAGCGACCCGCTTATGGCTGAACTCAATAAGAAAATCTCCAAGCGTGGTATTCGCGTGGTCGGCCGCTCAAAGCTTGCCCAAAAGCTGATCGGAAAAGAGGCCAACAAGTTGAGCCAAGGCGCGGCCATCGGCTTGGACTTGGGCCCTACGGGGATCGAGCTAGACGGTTTTGTGGACTTTCAACTGAGCGGTTTGGATAAACTTTTCCCCGCCAAGTCGGTACTCGAGCACGCGCGTTTGATTGAAGGTGATGGTGCTTTGATTGCTTTAACGGATGCCGCACGTCCCGAACTGTTTAAAATGCTTCGGGCTCAGCCGGTCTTTAAAGATGTTTTGGAAACGGTTCAAACGCGTTCGGTACGTGAAACGGGTTTAGACATCGAAGCTGAGGTCCTTAAGCATCTTGAGGGGCCGGTGGCTTTGGCGGTTCATCTTCAAGACGTAGCTACTCTTTACAAACGCTTGGCATCGGGCGAACGCCGTCTCAAAGTTTTGCTGGATAGTTTGCAGGTTGCTTTGGTTGCGAAGCTTTCGAACCCCGAAGCCATGCAAGCCACTTTGGAACAATCGTTTAAGGCGCTGGTGGAGCGCGGTGTTTCCTTGCGAAAGCGCGACTTAAAAGTAGGGGAAGTTACCGTTAGTCAATTCGAACCAGACAACGATGCGCCTCGAATGGGTTGGGGCTTGGTGAATGGCTATTATTACTATGGAGCAGGTTTAGGCCGGGCTGAAAAGATTGCAAGGCATGTCCTTGATTTGAATAATAAAGGAGCTTTGGGCGCTTTGGAGAATTCTGTAGCCGCAACTTTGGCCAAAGAACCGGGGAGCCAGGTTGTGACGCTGCGTTCAGAGGTGGTTGCAGATGCTTTGGGGCTATTGCTTAAACAAACCAAGATTCCCGCCATGGCAAAACTTGGATTGACCCAACAAGCAGATATGATTCTGGCATTGCTTGCTGGTATGGATGATATTTCCTTTAGCGTAAACAGTGAACCCAAAACCGTTGTATTGAAGGTGAGACAGAGACTTTAATGCCCGACGCACTTTTGAGTTTAAAAAATGTTGTGAAGCATTTTCGTGATGGCGAAGGACGCATCACGGTGCTCGACGGTGCAAACCTGGATGTCATGCCGGGCGAGTTGATTGTTTTGTTGGGGCCCTCTGGCTCGGGTAAAAGTACACTTTTGCATTTAATGGGCGCTTTGGATGTTGAATACCAAGGCGAGGTGAAGGTTCTGGGCCAAGAGCTCAAGCAATTAAAAGACCGAGAGCGCGCAGCTCTGCGCAGTGAAAAAATTGGATTTGTTTTTCAAGCGTATCATCTACACGGTGAACTGACCGCGCTGGAAAATGTATTGTTGGCTGCGATGTTTTCTTCGAAAGCGGCGGACCGTTCCAGGGCTGAAGAACTTTTAGATGCCGTTGGATTAACTGAGCAGCGAGACCGCGAGGCCAGGCATTTATCCGGCGGTGAAAAGCAAAGGGTTGCCGTAGCACGGGCGCTTTATCACAGCCCTCCTATCATTCTCTGCGATGAGCCTACCGGTAATTTAGATCAAGACAATGCAGCTGAGGTGCTCCGTTTATTGACGCAGATGCGTCTGGAGAAAACCTGCATTGTCGTTGTGACCCACGACGAGAGATTAGCCAGTGAAGCTGACCATGTATGGAAATTGGTTGGGGGTAAGCTGTGTTAAGGGAGCGTTTGGTCAATTTGGCGGTGAATAACCTCAGGTCAACGCCCAGGCGAGCTGCGGTTTCCGCTGCGGGGGTGATGATTGCAAGCTCCATTCTCTTGATGGTGGTTGGGCATGGCTTTGCGATTCGCGCTTTGGTCACCGAGAAAATTGTTCGAGAGCTTCCCATCAATATGCTGGAAGTCACGCCGAAAACTTTAGACCTGGGTATGTTTAAACTGGATGCCCATAAGCTCTTTGGTGGTTCTCAAATTGACAACAGTAAGGTTGAAGTGCTGGCCGCCATTGAAGGTGTAAAAAGTGTCTATCCAAAACTGGAAGTAAAACTTCCTTTAGGTGCTCGCGGTGGCAAAGGACTTTTTGGACGTACGCTCTATACTGATATCTTTATGACCGGCGTTC
>CAZZDT010000178.1:0-6894 GCA_964652435.1 uncultured Bdellovibrionales bacterium | reverse complement strand
GGCTTGCCCGCGTCGGCTGCGAAGTCTGGAGTATTGAAACCAGCAGGTGTTGGTTTTCCTACTTCTGCTTGGCCTGGCATTTGGGGTGCGCCAGATGGCATTTGATGTGCTGGGTTGGTCGGGGCTGGAATGTTTTGTCCAATGAAGCTCATTTGGTTTCTCCTAAGAGTTTTAAGTTAAAAAATGTCGATTCGTTTGCCGGCGTTATTTCTTCCCTCGCGCCGGGCAAGGGGTAGTACTCTTGAGTTTCGAGTGTGGTTCTCAAAAATTGACAAAGGGCTTGTCTGAAATTGAGATCTTGTGTGTCGTGGATGGTGATTGTGTGACGGTGCTCACAGAAACCCAGGGGCGGTGGGCTGTAGCGATGTCAGAAGGGGTGTCCAAAGGGCGAAGACGAAGAAGATAAACGCAATTAAAACATGGGCTTGCGGGACATCCCGCGTGAGTTTGATTGTTTGGTGATCTGGATCACACGGAAATGTACATTTTGATCAAAAAATTATTCTAAGGGCAGCAACCCGTCGTTGAGTTTGTGATCCGGCTCACAATTGCTTCTTTCATGGGGCACGGTTGACCTTGAGGGAGAAAAAGCGCTCTACTTATTTCGGGGAGTTTGGAGCCTGTTCAAGGAGCAGCGAAAACGCGATGACAGACAAAATCAAAAGCAAGGTTTTGGTATTTGAACCCGATGCTGAACAGCAACGGTTCTTGCGTATTTTTTGTGAGAAGAACCACTTGATGGGGCTAAAGGTCGACAGTTTGGATCGCTTCATCCGAGCCTTGGACAGCGAACTGGATTTGGGCGCACTCTTTTTATGTGAGGTTGATGGCGAAGAGAATCACATCAAGCTGCGTCGATTGATACGGGCTATTTCTTCTATGCGTCCAGAGCTGCCTATTTTTCTGCGACGTTTGAAAGCGCTTGAGGAAGGTGAAGAGGACGAGTGGGAAGACAAAGTTGCCGGAAGCTATATGGCTGGGGACGCCGATACCATTCGCGAACTCATCGATACTTACATCTTCAATCGGTATTACCCTTCTGAAGTGATTCGGCAGATTCAGATTGATACGGAAAAAGCTTTGGAGAATCTTTTTGTAGGTTTTACGGTCGGCACAGACTTTCCTCACTTGACCCGTGACCGGATTCTCTACGGTGAAGTTTTAACGTTGATGCGATTGGAGTCCGATTGGTGCCGCGGTTATATGATGCTGGAAGTGCGAGAGGCTCCGATTCATGAGCTTTTGGTACAAGGCTGCATTCCCGGTATCAAAAACGTAAAGGCAGGTTCTGATGATTTTCGTTCGGTCAATACTGTTTTGAGTGAACTGACCAATACCATTTGGGGGAAAATCAAGTCGGACATGCTGGAGGCTCAGAGCGGGGTAGAGCCTCGTTATCGTTCAGAGATTCCGAGTATTGTTAACAACAATCATAATTTCATCACCTTCGGCACGGAAGACCCGAACCTGTGTTTTCGGTACGTTCTCGTAGATCCTGAGGATAAAGTGGAACCCTTTATGATTCAGCAACGCTTTGTTTTCCATTTGAAGTGGAACCCAGAGAAGCGTGATATGGGGGCAGAGGTTGATAGACTGGTTGGCGCCGGTGAGATCGCGTTTTTATAGATAGGGCTTAAAATTTTAGATAACGAGTGCGTTTAGGAGTTTTGATTGTTTCGCATTCTGTTTGCAGAGGATGACACCACCACACGGATGACCGTGGCTGAGTATCTGCGTGATGAAGGTCACGATGTGGTTGACGTTCGAGATGGCATTTATGCCCTTGAGGCACTTAAGGCCGAGGGCCCATTCGACCTTATCTTATCAGATATTGAGATGCCGCGTATGCAAGGACATCTACTCCTGCAGCAGGTAGAACAGCGATATCCCAAAATGAAACGTGCTTTGCTAACGGCTCATAGCACCGATAAATACATTGGAATTGCCACTCAATTTGGCATCACGAATATCATCACCAAAACGAACCCTTTGAATCTTTCGGATTTAGCCGCTTATATTGGGGCGTTGCTTAACGATGATATTTTTGGAATCGGTCGTTACTTGAACGCAGATGTTCCGATTGAAACCCTAGAGGTGACGCGGCCGAAAGATATCGAAGGGCATATTTCTTCCATCATTGAAAAATACGGCATTGAGGATGACGGTACCCTTGAGCAGGCCTTCGTGGAAATTCTGACCAACGCAATTTATTATGGTGTGCTGGATGAGGATGGGGCCAAGAAAGAAGAGTGGGACCGGGAAGTTGAAATTGCGGCTGGCGAGGTTGTGGTCCAGTGTGGCAAGAGCGGCGATAAGGTGGCCATCAGTATTTGTGACAGTGGCGGCCGGCTACAGAAGAAAAAGCTTTTGTTTTGGCTCAGCCGTCAAATTCGGAGAACAGCCGTAGGATTGCCTCTTGGAATGATGGATAGCCATGGCCGCGGCCTTTTCTTTTCCCGGGAGTTTATGGACCAGCTCATCGTGAACATCGACCGAGGCAAGAAGACGGAAATTATCTGTATCAAGTACCTAGAGACTAAATTAGAGGGCCCGAAACCCCTTTTAATCAACGAAATCTAGACTCTGACCCATTTTGGTAATACCAATGCCGGTTTATTCTCCGAAATAATCACTTTTTATCAAAAAAAAGACACCGATCCGCTAAAATTTTGGCAACTTTTCTCCAGGTGCTCCCGATACTCTGCGTAACACCCAATCGTTCCGTATAAGAGGAGAACCTGATGCCCATCTCTATCAATACCGTTGCCCGTGACATTCGCTCGGAATCCTCAGCCGGTGGTAGCCGTGTTTGGCTTACCGAAGCTCGAAAACTTGTAGGCACAGCAACCGCCGATGGTCGTTTAACGGCGCGCGAAAAAGACGTTCTCGAAAAGGTAGTTTCTGACGGAAACCTGACTCGCTCCGCTGCCAGCCATATTCGAGGTGCTTTAGAATCTACGCCAAGCTCGGCTTCGACGGGTTCAAGCAGCGCTGAGGTATCGGTAGACGCAGATGTATCCATTAACAGCCGTGGCTTGCCGGTAACCAATGGCCGGGCGAGCAATGCTGCTTGGGGTGATTTGGCTGAAGCATTGGCTGATGGTGCTCGCAACAACGACCGTTCATTCTTGAAGGGCATTCCTGTATCGCGCAAAAAGCAAGTTATCGCCAAAGCCGTCGATATGCTTGAAAACCCAAAAGGACGAAGCGCTGCTGACCGCCGACAGATGCGTTCAAACGCTTTTACAGTTCTCTTCTCAATGACTGCATCACTGCCACGCAGTCGCTCCACTGCAAGACTCATTAATTCTGCTCATGATGCGATGCTGGATGCTGCTCAAAACGAGAAAAATCCACGTTTGGCCAAGCATATGACACGCTTGATGACTGACAAGAGCTACCAGCGCAAGATTACGAAAACCCAAAAAACCGAAGTGAAGGAACTCTTTGAAGCAAAGTTTCCACAGAAGTTTGATGTGGGAAATATTCTCGACGATGAAGGCTTTATTCGTTGGGACCACGCTATTCAGGAAGGCGAGAATATGTACCGCTCTTACCTGGTGAATGTTCAGAAGAACCGCATTGGTGGTAGCAACTTTGAAATTGTAGACAAAGGCGATGGCTGGGCGGACCTAGAGGTGAAGTTCAAGAGTGGCCGTGGCGAAGATGACCGAGTGAAGGGCATTCGTCTGCATGTGCGAACCTACGACCACGACATGTTCGACAAGGTCGGTGAGGGCGTTGGAATTTCTTACGGTGGTCACTCGGATACCGGTAACAACCAGGAGAAGTCTGTTGCTGATGCCTTGAAGAAGGGCCGTTTTGCGGACAAGCCGCAGTTCATCTTCTTAGACCTCTGTGCTGGTTTAGATGGTCTTGATGATGCAATGGAGAACTTGGGTAACATCGAATTGATTACTACGGTTGATTCTTCGCTTTACGATATGGGCAAACTTCGTGATGAAAACGGAACGTTCAAAGGCGTAAGCGAAAGCGAAATGCAGCCAACACTCTTTGCTATCTGGGAAGGTCTCAGCCGGGAAGAGGGCTATGGCCCCATTCGCAATCGAGTGAAGCGTGAGTTGGACCCAGAGAATCACCACTACGAAACGAATTATATCTTTGGAACCCTTAAGGACTACCGAGACGTTCGTTGGGCCCATATGGATGGCGATGACGATGGTGTAACGGATGCACTGGATATCCACTACCGCTTTGGCACTGTTAACCCGCGGAAATCTGTCAGCTTGACTTTAAAGCCTCGCAGCGATGTGGAGAAGTTAAATGGTGACACTGTTCGAGATGCAGCTCTCGATGTAAACGTCAGCACGCACTACAACGCATTGACCACTGGTTATGTTGGTGCCGCTCATGGCTTCACGTCTGGCGGATTTTTCGACGGCAAGGGCAGTGAAGAACTGGTTCGGTTTGTCGAGGTGAAAAATACCAATGGTGATGATGTGACTTCGATCCAGGTGAATTCAGGATTGGCCCATGCATCAAGGGAAGCACTTGGCGCCTTGGTTCACTACGAAGCGATGATGCATTTGGTGGATTCTGGTGTGCTTCCAGACATGAAGGAAGAGGACCAGAAGCTTATGGCGTTGGTCTTCGCTGCTTCACGGTTGGCCTGTGACGGTAAGAAATACAACAACGATGCCCGTGTATGGAAAAAGCTCCTGGGTGCCTTGGATTTACCAACAGATATGCCATTCAAGCCATTATCTGACCGCTTGGCCCGAGAGCAAAGCGACTACTGTGGTAACATGGCGATGGTAAGAGGCTACAAGCGACACCTAAGTGCCGCTCATAAGAAAGCCTTAAAGGACCCGACGAAGGGCCGTCAGAGCAACAACGTTGCTTAAAGGTTGATGCAAACGCCGCCGCGAGGATTGTTGGCTGAATCAAAGACGTAACAGGTTTGTCCTTCATCGCAGCTGGCGGCTCCACCTACGGGTGCCATAGAATCACAGATTTTTACGCAAGCCATGGCTTCGCTTGGATCTCCATTGGGGTAACCACAGAGTAGGTCGTCTTGGCATGGCATCACATCGCCGCCCGTAGAGCATGGTTCGCCTAGCCCGGGTGGATTTTCAACCGTTGGATAACAAACACCATTGGCTGCTGCCGCCGGATAACATGCGGAATCCCCAGATTCGCTGCAGGCAATACCATCGTCCACAGCACAAGTTGATGAACAAACATTTGAGCCGAGTGCACAAATACCCTCCGCACAAGCCGTAGCATCGGCTTGTCGTGCTTCTTGAGTGCACGCTTCACCCAGGGCGGCTTGACCGCGCTGCGCGATACAGTAGCCGAAATATTCAAAACCATTGAAGAAGGGGCCATAGCAGATACCGGCTCCATCACCGATAGCTGTTACGTCACATGGAGCCAGGTATTCGGTGTTTTGCATGGTGTTGTTGGCACCGCCGCCAGGCGCGCAGGTGTTTACGAAGCAGTGACCGGCAAAATCTTGCAAGCCGGCCATGCCTGGTGGAACGCAGAACTCAGCTCCGAAGCATTCGTCGGTGGAACCACAGGGCTCGACACAAAAAGAAAATCCAACGCCGTAACTGCAATTAAGGTTGCTGGCGCATGGGTTGTTTTCGTCGCAATCAGCGTATCGACCGCCTACACATAAATTGTTTTCACATACTTGCTCATCTTCGCAGTCTTCGTCGATATTGCAGCTGCCTTCACCGCCCACGCATAATCCAGATGTCGGGTCGCAGATTTCGCCAGCCGCTTCATTGCAGGTAACGCCTTCGCATTTTGGTACACAAGTATTGTTATCGCATCTTAGGGTGGCGTCGTTGCAATCTGAATCTGTATTGCAGCTTGTCTCATCGGCAGTGTTGTCGCTGGCTACTTCACATAGCCCCGTGGTTTCGTTGCAGACGGTGCCTTCACCGCATGTGTCGGCGCTACAGGATGTTGATGAAGTGCATCCGGTCTGAATCAGAATAAGGGTAAAAAGACTAAGTAAATATTTGAGCTTCATGGGGTTCCCCGGGGCTGAAAATGTGTGAATCTCTTCTAGTTCAAAACTGAGGGAAATGAAAAATATGATCCTATCCATATGGTTACATTTGAGCCTTGAATTTTTAATGAGGTTAAAACCTAAATATTTATAGGGGTTTCCCATGACCGGGTGGTGAATTGTCTCCACTTTCTTACCTTTCCGGAAATGTAGAAAATTTTCTGGGAGTACCGACGACCTCGAAGGTGAGATATAGTTTCGCCATGTCTGAGGCAGAAGAACCACAGCTTAATTTGGGGCTCATCGCGAGCGAGCGGATTGAAGTGTCTGAAGAGATTCTCGATTTGCTACCTGAGGCTGCGATCTCGCCCCTTGCGTGCCACATCGCGGAAAATCCCGGCGATAGAGATGCAACTTTGGCGCTTGGTCTTTGTCTGTTTCATGCTTCTGACGTGTTGCGAGGTTGCGATGTGCTCTGCAATTTGGCGCGGCGATTGATTTATCAGGGCCGAGTTCTTGAGGCAGTGTTTGTTGTGCACCAAGGTCTTCGCCAGTCACCCAAGCACCCAACGCTTCAAGATATGTTGCGCCGCATTCACAGCATCACCGCCGAGGTGAAGCGAGGTGAATTTGAAGCCGAGCATCCCGTTACAGAAGACAGACCTGACGACTTTACCCTGGAACATTTACAGGGTTTACCGAACGAAGAACGGCATGAATTGGCCCGGCGTCTGGTGGCAAGTCATCGCGTAGAGGGGGATCCCATGATTCCGCTGCCGGTGCCACTGTTGTCCGAGCTTAATGAGAGCAACTTTGTGATGATGGTTGACCACCTTCAGTATCGCCGGGTTCCCGACAAACGCGTGATTTTGGAAGAGGGCGACAAGCGTGATTCCATTGTGGTTGTGGTC
>CAZZDT010000177.1:0-6898 GCA_964652435.1 uncultured Bdellovibrionales bacterium | reverse complement strand
TCACGCAACACTCGGCCGAGCTTTAGCCCACGAAGTCAATGCAACGCAGCTTTTGCCGCCATTTGATAACTCAGCGATGGATGGCTACGCTTTACGCGCAGAAGACACTCTGCAAGCCAGCTCAGATTCGCCGCAAGTATTGCCGATTCAATGCGTCGTTGCAGCGGGCCACCCTGCTCAAGATCCGCTCAAGCCAGGTCACGCCATGCGAATCTTCACCGGCGCTCCAATGCCACAAGGCGCCGACACTGTGGTGATTCAAGAAAACACCAAATCCGAAAACAACCAAGTTCATATTCTCAAGCCGGCTACCATTGGAGATCACATTCGCCACGCCGGAGAGGATGTCAAACCAGGTCAACATTTGTTTGAGGCCGGGCAAGTGGTTGGGCCCGGTGATATCGCGATGTTTGTTGCACAAGGGCACACCACCGCTTCAGTGGTTAAAAGACCTCGAGTCGCGATTATTCCAACTGGCGATGAACTTGTTGAAGCAGGAAGACCCATTGGCCCTGGTCAAATCGCCAACTCTAACGGAGTCATGCTTCAAACCATGTGTCTTGAACTTGGCATGGAGCCTTGCTTGTTGCCAATTGTACGCGATCAGCAAGAAGCATTAAGTAAAGCACTCGTCGACGCATCTAAAACGTCCGATCTCATTTTGACAATTGGTGGTGTATCCGTTGGTGACTTTGATTATGTTCTCTCATCCATCAAGGAAAACGGCGCCATCGACTTTTGGAAAGTAGCCATCAAGCCCGGCAAACCACTGGCCTTTGGACACATCAATCAAACACCCATCATTGGTTTGCCAGGAAACCCGGCCAGTGCCTTCGTTTGCTTCGAACTCTTTGCACGGCCTGCCTTACTAAAACTGGCTGCACGTCCACTGCAACGGCGCCTCGTTGTCCAAGCCAAGCTCAACAAGCCCATCAAACAAAACAAAACGCGGGAACAATTTCTGCGGGCACGGCTTATAGCCGAAGGTTCTCAGTACAGTGTGGAGACCGCTTTCACCCAGGGCTCTGGGCAACTTAGCTCTATGCTCAATATCAATGCACTTGCCCAAATACCCATTGGCAATGGATCCATTGAAGCCGGTCAAAATGTGTCTGTTATTGCTCTGGACCGCTATTTTCAGGGCTAACAACAACGTTAAGTTGAAAAAAAACACAGCATCGCTAAAAAAAAATAGAGCAAAAGAACGTTTGCCATGTGTTGCCATACAATACATGCTTTGTGTTGTAAGTCATGGAAAGTTAAGCGTTTTTAATAATTGTTTTTCTCACAAGTTCCGCAAACCCGCAAGTTATGGGGCTCTGAGAGACTCTCCACACCGTCAATGCTTATTGACCCGATGTTCCTGCCCCGCATAAAAATCCATCATCAACTGATTGCACCACGTCGGTCAATCACTACCTACCGGGCCAGGGGGGTCCGACTTTCAGGGAGAAAGACAATGACTAAAGCTGAACTGATCGAAAAACTTCACGGTAAAACTGATGCTGACATGACTAAGAAAGCTGTTGGCGAGCTCGTAGACAACCTCTTCGACACAATGGCAGTAGCTATTAAGAAAGAAAAGCGTTTCACTTACCCAGGTTTCGGTACTTTCGTTGTACGTACTCGCAAGGCACGTAAAGGCCGCAACCCACAAACTGGCGAAGTTATCAAGATCAAGGCTTCTAAGAGCGTTGGCTTCCGTCCAGCGAAGGCTCTCAAAGAGCGCCTATAAGCGACAATCGCTTGTTGCAATTTGCAACGACTGAAAAGCCGGCCTTAGGGCCGGCTTTTTTTTGCCTAATTTTCAATCTGAGACTTTTATTCTAAATCAATTGTCAACTTTAACATTGATGACTGCGTGTGACGCTTGGTCACCAATACTTCCGTTTCTTCCTCGCGCCCTGAGCCTGTATCAGTTTGCTCCACAAGCTTAATTTTTACGGGTCCCACGGGTACAGCGTATTCACGAACCGGAGCCATACCGACATACTGGCCATTCACGTAAACTTTGACCTCTTTCGCTCCCAAGGCATTGATTGCAAGATAGCCTGTTTCCAACGGGCGCATTTCCAGCGTACCGTCTGCACTCTTACTCACAGCAGGAGCCGGCTTTTCAGATTGGAACGTGGGTACATAATGCAATGCCAGCATGCAGCCCGTTAAAAGAACGATTGCCCCAATCAGGACACGCAAGAGACCGATGGGCCCACCACGAACCGACTTTAAATCCGAAAGTGAAATACTACCGGAGTCAGTGGGCTCTATCTTTATCTGGCTGGAACCGGTTCCCTGTCGCAAGACAACTTTCTTAGAGCCCACCGCACTCGAAAGCGATGGTAAGTCTGAATATTTCCCCGAAGAGTCCGGCTGAAAGGGAGCCCGCATTCCGCCTTGACCCGCCTCCTCAAAAAAGGACGCAAAGACCTTGGTATGCTCTTTGTGTTGCGATTCTGCCACATCACAATCCTCAGGACCTAATGAACTGTATTTTTGGTAGAGCTCCTGAAGCTTGCTGATTTCGTCAGCAAAAAGATGATTCATAAACTCAGAGGCGACTCGTGAACCCACGATCACCTTTTGATCGATCATCAAAGGCTGAAGTGCTTCCGCAAACTCATGGGCCCGCTGGTAACGCTTGCTCGGATTGGCAGCTAAAGCCTTTTCGAGAATCGGAGTAAAAACCTCAGAGACCATAGGATCCACTTGATGAACTGGCTTGAGCCGCGGATTGCGAACTTTCTCTAAAATCTCTAAATCCGTCTCACCTTGGAATGCCTTTTTCCCGACCAACAATTCCCAAAGCACACAACCCAAAGCAAAAATATCAGAGCGGTTATCGACCGGCTTGCCTCGTACCTGCTCCGGCGCCATGTATGAGAACTTTCCTTTAAGCACCCCAGACTGCGTTTCCGTTAGCCGTTGCTCCGCTTTGGCAATACCAAAATCTACGAGCTTCACGGCTCCATCAAAACTCACCAAAATATTCTGTGGACTTACATCACGGTGGACGATGTTGATGGGTGCGCCATCCAAACTTTTCATCTGATGGGCGTAATCCAACGCTTCGGCGGCTTTCGAAATGATATAGGCCACTAAAGAGTCCGGCATTCTCAAGCCGACCTTTTGTATACGTCTCGTGATTTCACGCAGATTAAAACCGCTGATAAGCTCCATGCCAATATAAAGCCGACCGGCATGGTCACCCAGCTCATAAATCTGACTGATGTTGGCATGACTTAGAGTTGAAGCGAGCTTCGCTTCGTCAATGAACATCCGGCAAAACTCTTCATCTTCAACCAGGTGGGGCAGGATACACTTGATGGCAATGAGACGGTGGAAATCTTCCGCCCCCATCACTTTGGCGCGAAACACTTCCGCCATACCGCCCGATGCGATTCTGTCCAAGAGAATGTACTTCCCAAAACGCTGGGGAAAACGGTCCATGAATCTCTCTCGCTACAAAGACCCTATGATTGTAGCCCCCTCTTCAACCGGTTGCCAGTAACTGACTGGCCGGCCGGTGGAAATCAGGGTACAAAGTACCCGCAACACAAGGAACCATAGGCGATGTCACAAGCAAAGAGCACCTTCTGGGTCTACGAAGATTACCGCGGTATCCATCATATCGTTGATTCTCTCGAGAAAGTCCCACCAAGCCTTAAGGACAAAGCCTTGGTGGTTGAGGTCACCCCAGAAGAAGCAGAAGCTCTGAGGCAAGCACAGCCCGAGAACGACCAAGTTCAAGAGTACTCCACGGGTACCCTGGACAACGGCAGTGAATACGCAGACAAGCTCCCACCTGGCGTTACCGCCGATACCATGGCTGGAGCTGGTATCTTTCTTTTGGCTTTAGTCTTCTTACGCCGGCTGGCGCTCTACTATGGCTACAAAACATTCGCACGTATTGCATCCATTGCTATTTTCACGATGGCGTTAGGAGTGGTTTGGACCGCGGCCCGAGTGGTGGTCGAAGACAACGCTGCGAAACAACAAGAGCAAACGCAAGAATACGAGCAAGAAGCGCGCGACTCAGACTGATATGGATTGGGGTGGCTAAGTGTGGTCGTCTTAATGAATAGGCGTTGCTTTAAGTGCGGCCCGACCGTTCTTTTCATAAACCCGAAAAGAGACGTCTTTGCACTTGTGCTTCTCGATAACCATATCCCGGCTCTTCTCAAGTCTCGCTTTAAATTTATTAAACGAAACATTGGCGTCTTCACCACACTGCGTTCGCATCGCCACAAAAGCGTCAAAAACCGAGCGTGCACGCTCTTCAGGTGACGGTGGTGCAGGCGGTGTTTGATCCACTGAAGGAGGCGGTACCATCGAAGGATTGGTCGGTGTTCCCGTAATAATCGCATCCAAAGATTGAACAACCAATTCTGAACTTGGACTCGGCTCAGGTTCTATGGCTTGGACTTGCATGGTTTGATCAACAGGCTCGTTTCCAAGCTCCGGATCTTTGGCGCGCATTTTCTCCATCAGCTCTGGACTCACCCGCATGACGCTTGTAGCTCCACCATCCGCACCTGCAAGATGTTCAATCTTGTCTTCAATCTGATCCTGATTGTCCGCAATTGTCGCCTCTTCTTGCTCATCGAAATCTGGAAGAGGTTCCAATGTGACATCGCTCCAATCATCTGGGGATGCAACGAAGGGGTCGTTGGACGAGCTGCTGGCATCAGGCACCTCTGGCACCTGTGCCAAAAATCCCGAAATCGTATCGTAAGCAGGTGATGAAGCGAGTCCATCAATCGAGCCGGAAATCGTATCAAATGCGGGCGTTGACGCGGCAGCATCTAAAGCACCCGATGCAGGTTCAATGGGCGATGGCGCCTTCGGTGGCTTTTGCCCCGGCGTCACCAGCGTTTCAGCCTCGCTCTCATTGAATGGGCGCGTAATGGAGCCATCTGGAATAATGGGAGCTGCAGGAGCATTCGACGGTGTGGTTCCAACCACATTAACCATTGGGATACTGGGCCGCTGCGATTGACCCCGCACTTCCATCGGAGCAAATGCCAAATTATCCAATTGAACGGTTCTGTTCTCCAAGAGACCTTCTAGCTCAAGACTCGAGAAATCTGGAGCCGCGGCGTTGTCTCCATCGGTTAAGAGTGCCGAAAAATCGGGAGCTCGATCAACCGATGTCTCCGCCCCACTGGCCGCCGGCCGTTCTGCCAAACGGGTCACCAGAACGATGAGTCGGTCCAACTCATCAGGCAATTCTTCGGGATCGAGGGAAGCCGTTGGAACACCCTGAAGAGAGCGGGCCACATATTCGGAAATCTCTTCAATGCCTTCATCCAATTGACGGCCACCAAAGAAAATCATGATTAAGTGTAAAATCCAGATGATGCCCGCAATCCCGAGGAGGGTATATTGCGCTCCACCGAGCTGACCAAAAATCAGACTTGAATCGGAAAACACCCAACCCGTTAAACCGATTTGGCCAGGCAAAACGAAACTTACTGCCATGACACCCACGGCATCTCGGTTCACGAATAGAGGTTCCAGCGGTATCTTATTGACCGGCCCAACCAACACGGAGCTGGCATCACCCTCACCCACACGAACCGTCAACCGCGAGTTCGAGCTTGAGGGAAGCTTCACACCTCCTGGAATTTTTCCGATCAAGGTTTTCTTGCCTTCGACAACCGCCACGACCATGCCTTTGGGCAAGACTGGCATTTTCGTCAAAACATGTTCAACCAGGACCACACCCACAGGGTCATCAGAATCCGCATCCCACAGTGGAGCAGCACCAACGAAACGCAGCACTCGCTCAGCACTGACCAAGGCAAAACCTGATTCACCTTTCATAGCCTGGCTGATGAACTCATTTTTGTTGAGATCGATTCGTTGGGTAATCGAGTAATAATCGGAGTGGGCAACCTGAATCATGCCCTTCGGGTTCATGATGGACACACCACTTACCGTGGAATATTCGTTTCGGAAAGCGAGAATAAAATCGTCGACTTTAGAGCGGGCCTCGTCTAACCGAGCTTTATTTCGAGCACCCTGTCCTTTTTGAGTCACACGACCAAATTCAACAAAGGCCTCAGCCAAATCGAGACTTTCTGCAAGATGGTTGGCCAGTCCATCGGACTCACGGGCCGAGTCTTCAATTGAAGATTCAATGGAATCACGCGCCAAGCGCAAGCTTGCATCGTGAGCATCCGTAATACGGGTTTCGAAAACCGCCAATCCTTGGGCAATGACTCCTGCTAAAACCAAAAATGCCAGCGTACTCACCAGCACAGAAAAGAGACGATGTTTCAACATAGGTCAGTTCAATCCTCTTAGGACAGACGGGCGACCTCCAGACTATCTGGCTCCATACCCACCGTTACAGGTCTTAGCCCAGTGTATAGCGAGCCGAGGCCCAAGATCAAAAATCCCCCACCAAATAGCGCAATTAAAGGTAAGGCTAGGTATCTTCCGTACTCAATGGCTGGCCAGAGTGCCGTCAGGAGATACAGACCGAAAATCAGCTCCAAGACAGCCTGGCCCAGAGACACAGCCGAGAGTCGGCCCAAGGCAATCCCACTGGCTTTGCCCTGCTTTGGAGTGCGAATAAAGGCGGTGCGGTGGCCAGAGAGCGCTTCCAAAAGGGCTCGGGTATTGTTGAAAGCCAGCCCTACTCCCATCGCCAAGGCCGAGGGTACCCAAAGCATCTCTTTAAGACTCAGACCAGCACGCCTTCCGGCGCCCCAATAAGTCGCAACAAAGAGCCCCGTACTTGAGAGAAAGAGGAGACTATCTAAAAGGTGCATCACGCCCGGTTCAGAGGAAAATCGGACCACCATCACCCATGGCATCAAAATGCCCAGAACAATCACCAGAGGATACGCCAAATTACCCAGTAAGTGGAAACTGGCCTCAAGCCGTTGAAACA
>CAZZDT010000176.1:0-6952 GCA_964652435.1 uncultured Bdellovibrionales bacterium | reverse complement strand
TCAGTGCCAAATATGGGGTTACGTTTTAAACCCGCCGACGACCACGGGGCATGTGGGTTATGTTGGATTCTCTGGCAACCATTTCTTTAAGTCTTTGAGCCTGAGTTACAGCTTCGCTTGGCAACAAGGCACCATGGAGCTAACGGCTCCGAACGATGATGAAGCAACTTTTGAATTGAGTGGATACGCCGGTGATGTGAACTTGCACTACAGCCTGACATCGAAGCTTGGGTTGAGTGCGTTTGGAGTTGTTCTAAGTGGGCAGGGACCACCTTTGGAGCAAAACGATGATGGCGATGTGATCTTGCCCGCATTCATTGCCCCCGCTCCCTATTGGGTTTGGAGCCGGATGTTCTTTACTGGTGGTTTAAGTCAGGGAGTTTTCTCTGCGCGTTCTACAGCGGCAGGTATCAATGCCCATGGTGTAGCCGCAGCCGGTATTGCTTTTGACTGGGCTGATTCTTGGTACGAAATCTCGGGCCGGGTTCTTTGGCTTGAGGCTATGGCTGCTTTGAAGGGCCAGCTCGTGGATGGTGAGCCCACCCATTACGGTTTGGAAACAAATCTTGAGAGTCGTTTCTTGATTTGGGACGGCGAGTGGTTTGACTTATTTGCCAATGCAGAGGTGGACTTTTTCATTCCCGGAAACTTTTTTCCCGAAGACGATGTCGCGTATCGGGCCATAGGATTGTTGGATGTGGTCTTGCGGGATTAAAATTCTGCTGACGGCAGGATTGTTGATGGGCGCTGCTCACCCTCATCCTAAGGTAGGAGAAGGTGCGTCGAAACCAGACAAGCCCGCACAGGTAAAAGAGAAAGTACCGGTGCCCAAGACGAAAAAAGTTGTCGAAAAAACGAAAAAAAATGACAAAAAAAGCACGAAGATCCATCCGAAAAAGCCCGTAGCAAAATCGACAAAAAAGAAGTCTAAAGAAACCTTAAGCGCAGAAGATGCTGAAATCATTAAGCATCTTGAGTTTTTGATGATGCTTGGACTCCTTGAGGATTTTGACCTTTTTGAGCAGGAGGCCAAACCGAAGTAAGACAAAGAGTGAATTGAACCAAAACTTTTCGATCGCTTAGCGGTTTGAAAGAGAGTGATACGAGCTCATGGAAGTTAAAGACCCAGATGTCGCGCTGATGTTGGCGTTTCAAGCTGGGGATGAATCAGCATTCATCAAGCTTTATGAGAAGTATCGGGACCGGGTTGTGAACTTTACAAGAAGGTTCTTAACCAACCAGGCCCAGGGGGAAGAGGCAGCGCAGGATATATTCTTGAAGCTGTATCAAGCGGGGCCCCGTTACAAACCGGGAGGACGTTTCTCAACGTATCTTTACCGGATTGCGACGAATCACTGCTTGAATATGGTCAGTCGTCATGACCATAAGCGCGTGGATCGAGGCACGGAGTTAAGTGAGCGATCTCAAGCGTTGATGGAAGATGACAGTGCCACGCCGGAAGCGGCTCTGGGAGAGCAGCAGCTGAAAGAGGCGGTGCACAAGGCCATGGGTAATTTGGCAGACAATCAGCGGGCAGCGCTGTTACTCTGTCATTATCAGGGTTTGAGTTACAAAGAGGCCGCAGAGGTCATTGAGGTAAGTGAAGGAGCGGTGAAATCATTGATTCACCGAGCAAGAGAGAAACTGGCGAAAGATTTGTTACATCTGAAGGCAGATAGGCAAGAGAACTAAGATGGATCAGAAGAAGATACAAGACGCACTGATTGAGTCTCGCTACGGCGATGAGGCAGGTGTGGATGTGAGTGGTCCCGAGTTTGAGGCCGCTAAAGGCGAAATGGACGCCTTAGATTCTCTCTTATCTCTGAGTGAAGACGAACCACCTCGCCCTGGATTTGATACACGATTTTTTGCTCAGCTTGAGGAGATGAAGCGTGAAAGCCAAGAGGCGCCGAGTTGGATCAGACGTTTAACTTGGATACTCGCGCCCGTGGGGCTGGCGGCTGCGGCGTTGATTGTTGTGCAGGTGAGCAGTTCTGATCTTGAGAACCCAAGTGATGACCAACTTGCGATTGCCATGGAGCTGGAGCTTTTTGAAGAGTACGAAACCGTTCGTGAATTGGATGTGTTGGAAGATTTTGAACTCTTGGCTCAGTTAACAATAGAAGATTTGGAAGCCGAGCCTTCTGAGCCTGCGGATACCGAAGAGGTGAGGGTACAATGATGCGTATCTTTATCTATACTGCATTTATCGTGGCTTTAACGGTGCCTGGAACAGGTTTTGCGCAAGTAAATGATGCTGCGCCTGCGCCAACTGCAACACCGACTGCCGCCAGTAGCACCGAAAAGAAGCAAGTTGTTTCGCAAGAAGCTTTGGAGCGCTGGAAAAAGTTGTCGCCAGCTAAGCAGCAAGAGCTGCGCAAGACACTCAAGCGTTTTAAGGCCATGACTCCGGCTGAAAGAAGCCGTGTGTTGAAGCGTTTTGACCGCTTCAAGAAAATGAGTCCGGAAAAACGTGGTGAGTTGCGCAAGAACTATGAAGCGTTTCAACAGCTTCCGGCCATGGACCGTCGTTCTATTCGTGAGAACTTCCGGCGTTATAAAAACTTCAGTTCAGACCGCAAAAAGCAAATGCGGCGGATGCACCGCAAGCTGGGCAATATGAGCCCTGAGCAGCGTCGTAAGTTTAGAGAGAAAATGCGTCGATGGAAGCGTATGTCGCCAGAGCAGCGTAAGCGGATGAGAGACCGTGTGAATAATGCTGGCGGGAATGGTAACGGGAATGGCGGCCCGGGCAATGGACCGCGCTAATCTTTTACTCTTTCGATTGATCCCTAGCCCAAGAAATCAATTTATCGAGTTTTCGTTTATCTTCTAAGTGCGTCAGTGCTTCAGAGACGATGTTGGTGATATCACCCGGTGCCCAAGGCTTCATAACATACTTATAGATCAGGTCTTTATTGATGCAGGTAATCAAATCCCGAGCATCGGTGTAGCCGGTGATGATGATTCGAACATTATCGTCGCTTTGCTCTTTGATTTTCTCCAGCAGTTCCGTTCCAAGCATTTCGGGCATGCGCTGATCTGAAAGAATCAGATCAATTTCATTGTCTTCGAATACTTCAAGAGCTGTTTCGGGGCTCATCTCAACAAAGACTTCGTAGTCATTCTCCAGGAGATTTTTCAGAGAAACGAGGTTCCCTTCTTCGTCATCTACTACCAGAATCTTGGCGCGCTTATTTTCGCTGCTTTTCTTTTTGGCCTCCTGGGCCGCCGCTAATTTGTCAGAAGAGATTTCAATTTTCATCTCTGTAGCTCCTGGTGAATAAGTGCAGATCTTCTCACGCAAATCTCTTGATGGCTAGATATTGCATCATTGAAGGGGGCCATTTGAACTGTGTTTTCAGTCATTTTCTGAATCCTCGCCCTTTTTACTTTGTTTTAGGGGTAAGACGATGCTGAAAGTAGTACCTGCAGGGCTGCTTTCAACATCAATGCGCCCTTGGTGGTCTCGGATGATATTGTAGGATATGGCCAGTCCCATACCGGTGCCTTTTCCTACTTCTTTGGTGGTCACGAATGGGTCAAAGAGCGTTTCTTTAACCTCATCAGAAATACCGGGGCCGTTATCTCCCACTCGGATGTAAATATGCTCATCGATGGTTTCGGTGGAAACTTTGATCACCGTGGTGCTGGCTTCCCGAACTGCAAGACATGCATCTAAGGCATTGGTAATCAGGTTTAAAACAACCTGACCCAATTGAGATGGCATGCAATGAATGTCGGGACACTTTTTAAGATCTCGTTCCATGGTGACTTGCTTGAGCCGGTTGGAGAGAATGATCAGCGTTTGGTCAACAATCGCATTTACATTGCCAATTTTGAATTCAGCCTCATCGAGACGAGCAAAAGAGGTGAGTGATTTGACGATGCTGTTGATTCGGACGGTTCCCATTTCGTGGTGTCCGGAGAGCTCAGTGATTTTGTCGAAGTCTGGCTCAAAGAGTGCCTTTGCTTGCTCACCAGATTCTCCATCGGGGAGAATGTCGTCGAGGGTGTCCTCTAGACGCTCTACAGCTTGCACGATGCCCGCAAAACAGTTTTGAACGAAGTTTACGGGGTTGTTGATTTCGTGGGCAACACCCGCAACCAGCTGCCCCAGGGACGACATCTTTTCTGCTTGAACCAGCTGGGTTTGAGCTTGTCTGAGTTCTTCGAGGTTTTGTTGGGCCTCTCGTTTGGCTTGCTCTGCTTCGCGTGTTTTGCGTTTGAGGTCGCGAGTTCGCCGAGCAACTTCTGCAAAGAGGTAGTCCGCTGCTTTACGTTGGACGGCCAAGGCATCCACGGCTGCGCGGCTTTCCGTTTTGGTTGCGTGATGCAGCTGGGTGGACTCAGAGAGCGTCAAGACAATGATTTGGAGTAAAAGTCCCCAAGCCAGGGAGATGAATGTAAATTGTGGGGCGATAAATATTGAAAGTGTATGAACAAGCAAACCGATGGCCAACGGGATCTGAGCCATGCCGAATACTTTGCTTTTGACGAGGGGGTTTTTGAGTAATTTGTAGCTCGCCCAGCCCATGATGCCGACCATGGGAAGAAGCAGAATAATTTCCAGAGGAATGATACCTGGAAGGACATTGAGCAATATAAGTGGTGTACACACGCCACTGACAATGCTGGTTATCTTTAGACCTTGGGCGGCGCCGGGAAGTGTCTTGACCAGATTTAAGTGTTCTCGAGTAAAGAGAGAGCCGGTAATAACCAGAGCACAAAGCATCACTTGAATGGATGGGCCCGCAGCCCACGTGAGCGCATCTGGCCATAGGGTTTGTTGAAAGAGTCCATCGGTCATGGAGAAGAAAAGGGCGATGCTCAGGGTGTAGGCAGAGAAGTAAAGCGTGCTGGTTTTTTTCATACGCAAGTAAAGGCCAAGCGTTAGTAAAAGTAACGCAGCCATAAAGCCGTAGAGGATACCTTGTGTGCGTCCGGATGTGATCTGGGTTGGGTAGAGATTGTGTTCTTTCCAGAATTTGGGGGCAATCATCACTTGGCTGGAAGATTTGATCTGGAAATATACGATGGTCTTGGCGTCTGGGCTGAGTTCTAAAGCATAGACATTGTGGTTGCCCGAGAGGTTACGCAGGGTGGTCATCGTTATTTCACCGCTGGTTTGTCGATAGGTTCTCACGTTGTCCAATAGGGGGTTGCCCAGTTCAATCAGCCAGGCTACCCGAAAATCAGAAGGGTTTGTCAGGGCAAGACGAAACCAGACGACGGCATCTGTATAGCCCACCGTTGCAACAGGACCCGCGATGGGTTTCCATTGGATTTCGGGCGATCGCTTTGCAATTTCTTGGGGAGATAATTCCCCTGTCATATCCTCAAGATATTCGAGATGTTGACCGGTTTCGATGGAGTCGTATCCAACGTCAAGCACCAAAGGAGTTTGGCTCCAAGCAGCGGAAGCCGCAAAAGTGCATAAAATCATTGCACAAGTTGCCATTAGGGCACACCTAAATCGCGCGAACTTGTGGGTCTTTAAAAGCAACGAATTCACGACAACATTAAAGCGCAATCGCTGATTCAATGCGAGCATCTCCTTCATACATGCTCCTACATCGCGCAATGCTTCGCTTCGACCCTTGCTTTCTGGCAAGTCAGAGACCTGATAGCATTTTGTGACTACCGGGGACCTTAGACACATGGCTGAAGACAACGAAACATCTGTTTCGCGTGAAGAGCTGGATGGTGATGATGCAAATCAGCCATCGGATGTAGTGGTTTGCTATCACCCAAACGGAAAGTTGTGTGAGCGTATTGAGTTTGAAGGTGGGGTTGCGGACGGTCTTTGGCAAAAATGGGATAGCCGAGGACAAATTGTCTCAGAATGCGAATGGAAGTCTGGAAGACAGCATGGTCGCCAAACCCTATGGTTTAAGAATGGCGAAAAATCTTCAGAGGTACATTGGGCCGACGGTAAGAAACACGGAAGTGAAAGTTTATGGGCAGCCGATGGTACGCCTATTAGGCGTATTGAGTGGAAGTTCGGGATTATGCACGGAGTGGAGACGATCTGGCATGACAATGGGCAAAAGCAAACTGAGACCGCTTATGAAGACGGTGTGATGAATGGGCCTATGCGATCTTGGTTTGAAACGGGATTGGCCAAAGTTGAGGGCACTTATCGCGCAGGAGAGCGATTTGGTGAGTGGACTGAATGGTACGGCAATGGCTCTATGAAGCTCCAGGGACAATATCCTGATGGTAATTGGTGCAGTTGGTATCGAAATGGCAGTAAAGAGTCGGAAGGGGAGCGGCTGAACTCGTTGGAGACAGGTCTTTGGGGTTATTGGGACGATAATGGTAACCAGGTGGCTCGAGGTACATTCGAGGATGGTAAAAAATCAGGAACCTGGGAGCATTGGTACACCAACGGTCAACTGAAGCGTACGGGGGTTTGGAACCGCGGCCGTGAGCATGGGCAATGGTCGTTTTGGTATCCCAGTGGTCAGCTGAAAAAAGAGGGTGGTTATTACGAAGGTGAGGAAGATGGAGCTTGGTGTCATTGGTACGACAATGGCAAGAAGGCTCGAGAGGGCAGTTGGGCCCGCGGCCGTGAAGAGGGCAAGTGGGTGACTTGGTACGAGAATGGGAACCTTGAGCGCGAGTATGAGTACTTGCACGGTAAGTGGCACGGGCGTCGAACTTTATACCGTGAAGACGGGGTGAAAGAGTCTGAAGGCTTCTTTGAGCATGGAAAACGCCAGGGAGTATGGGTTGCATACCATCCCAATGGACAGCTGAGGTCCGAAGTTGAATTTGAGGACGATCGGCAAAAGCCGGGCATGAAGCTCTGGGCAGAAGATGGGCGCAAGTTGCGTTAAGGAAAGGTAAGCGGGTAAGTGAGCGGGGATCCAGAAGGTAGCGAGAGACGATTTACCAACCGTTTAGCGGTGTATTGGGAAAAACTACGTCGTGACCGGCATGGTTTGAT
>CAZZDT010000175.1:0-6968 GCA_964652435.1 uncultured Bdellovibrionales bacterium | reverse complement strand
TTGGGCGCTCTTTTATATTCATCGTGACCCTCGTCTTCTTCAAGCACTTAAAAATGAAATACAAGCAGTTGGTTCAAATCCAAGTCCTGAACAATTGGCGAAGCTCCCACTCTTGAGTGGAGCCTGCTCGGAAGCCCTGCGTATTCATCCCGTTGTCCCCATTATTCTTCGTCGTCTTCAAAAAGAGATGAACCTTAGAGGATGCCAAATCCCAAAAGGAGACAGCGTTGGAGTTGCCCTCACTCAACTGCATCTTGATCCCGAAGTGTGGCCAGAACCCTCACAATTTAAACCCGAGCGTTTTGTGGGTAAGCGCTTTACCCCCTTTCAATATGCCCCCTTCGGCGGTGGTGCCAGACGATGCCTTGGAGCTGCTTTTGCAACCTACGAAATGAAAATCATCTTGGGCACAATCCTGGCCCACTGGGACTGTGAACTGCTTAACACCAACATCCCACCGGCTGTTTTGCAAAGCATTACCATGGCGCCCACCCAGAAGATCTTGCTTCGTGTCAAAAGACGGATCCCCAAAGAAAAAGACGATTCTCAAGTAATTTCAAGCACTTAATTTACTCTAGTCAGATGCAGTCCTTTCAGGTAGGAAGGCCTCGATTTGCTGGGCCGCGCAGCCCTTTGCGACATCATGGGGAAAAAGGAAACGACGATGTTTCGACTCTTGAAGGCCTCCGCTTTTTTGCTCTTCTGCGTTCTCTTTGGCTGTTCATCCAATGATGCTTGCAACTTTGAACCAGCAACCCTTAACGATTCCGGACTCATCATTGAACAAAGCTGCTCAGGCCTGAGCGTCACACTTGTTCCTGAAGTCAAGATTGGCGACACATGGCAAAGTGGCACTTGTACGAAAAATGATGAAACCCTCACCTGTTCCATCTCCGATTTAGGCCAACTTCACGCCACCACCATCGATGGAAAAGTGGAGCTAATGTTCCACGCGGAAACCAATGTCGAAGTGGCAGGATTACGCTGGTTTGGTGCAGGTACGGTCCCAGGCGCAGACACAGTCCTTTCCAATGGCTTTCAATCCTGGTCTCACAGCGGATTGCTCTCTATGGGCGGTGCTATTGGCGACAATCAACTGATGAAAGCCCTTAATGCTCAAGGTGATGAAGAAGTCTTGCGAGAAGGCCGTGAGCTATCTTGGTGGTATTCCTACGCTGGTAGCCAAAACGGTCCATCACTGATGGCTGGCGTAACCGAAGTGAACCACTGGCACAGCTGGACGCGTATATACAATCACCCTGAAAATGTCGGCCAGGTCCAAGTAGAACTCACCTGTGGTGCAAATGGTGAAACCATTGCCCTTGCAAGTGGTGACATGGTCCCAGCAGAAACCTGGTACATTGCCGGCGGCAACGACCTTCACGGCATGCTGCGCACCCACGCAAGCCACATCACCACCCGAAGAACAGATTACCCAATTGCAGCGGATGTGGGTTGGAACTCTTGGTACGACCTTTGGGACAAAGTGTCAGCCCAGGATGTTCTCGACAATGCAGCCATTGCATCTGGGATTCTTACCCCTCACCTGCCTGAATCTGTGGACCATCTTCGGATTGTTGTAGACGATGGCTGGCAAGAAGCCTGGGGCATGTGGACACCCAACGAGAAATTTCCAAATGGCTTGGTTGGCGTGGCTGAAACCTTAGCCGCCGACAATATGAAAGCCGGTGTATGGCTGGCTCCATTGCTGGTTGGACCCGGTACAACCTTGGCCCAAGAACATCCTGAATGGCTGGTTCAAGGCGCTGAATTTGGGCACCCCGTTCACGGTGGACTCAAAGTTCTCGATGTAACCCACCCGGAAGCGGCTGCCCATCTCAAAAACGTCATCCAAACCATTGTGGGTTGGGGCTACGACCTATTGAAAATTGATTTTCTCTTTGCGGGAACCTTCCCGGGCGGTCGCCACGAAGACATGACGGGGATGCAAGCTTACAAGCTGGCCATGGAAATTATCCGTGAGGCTGCTGGTGAAGACACCATTCTCCTCGCCGTAGGAGCACCAGGCATTCCAAGCCTCCCCTACGCCGACTCATGGCGCCTCGGACCGGATATTGCTTTTGAACCCACCGACGCCAACTGGTTTTTCATTCCAGCCCAAGCGCGCTCCATTGCAGCCCGATGGCACCTTTGTGAAATCACACTCTGTGATGCAGATCCCGTTCTTTTACGTGGTCTGCCACAAGAAGAAGTTGAAACCGCAGGATGGGTCGCGGCCATCGCCGGCGGCGCGTGGTTTTTATCCGATGACCTAAGAGATGTAGATGAAAGCCGCTACGACTGGGGCGTGGACGATTACCGTTCTGCTTTAGCGGTAGGCGCCAAGCCTGCTTACCCAACCAATCTCTACGTGGAAGATCCACCACGAGAATTGGCCAGCATTGTGAACGATATTTTGGTTCAGGAAACCACGATTGTGCTTCCATCCACCTGGATGCTTCCAGATGGCCAAACACTCATCATGAATATGACCGACGCGGCCATCACCACCGAGCAAGGTGAAATTCCGGCCCATGCGAGCCGGAACCTCGGTGAGCTATAAACTTACGGACACGCCAGGATGAAGTTGAGAACGTACTCGTTGCCCATAGACATAAAAGGGAAGATGCTTACAAAAACTTCAGTGTCTTCGACTGCCGTGTAAGTAATCTCTTCGTTATCATCCTCAGACTGGCCACCCTCGCCCACCAAATTACCGCTGGATGCCTCGGTCATGGTCATGTCGAGGTCACCGTTTGCATGGGTAAAAAGAGCTTGAGCAATAAGCGTACAAGTTGCGTCTATCGTTAAAACAAATACGTCGTTATCGTGATTGTATTCACCATCAATGCTGCATGAGATTCCATTCCAAGTCGAACTCGGAGTCGCTACCGTTGCGGTGTCATTGGTATCATTGTCTTCAAGGTCATCATCTTCTGGGCAGGTAAATCCTTCCGCACCGCCGGTGGTATCGGTGTTGTCGGTGGTATCGGTACCATCCGTGGTATTGTCGTTAGAATCTTCACCGTCATCTGTGCCGTCGGTACGGCTGCCTGTTTCTGGTACATCTGTTTGATCATCGGAGCCTGTATTAGAGTCCGTCTGTGTACCGTCCGAAGTATCGGTGCCATCCGTTGACTGCGTTTCCTCAGCACTGTCGGTATCGCTGTTATCAGCTACGTCTGTGGTTTCACTGGAGCCACAAGCAACCAGCGCTACGATACAGAGTGCATAGAGCAATCCATTGAAATATTTATTCATAAGAGTCTCCTTCGGGCATGTAAGGGTGCGACAAATGCGGCGGGCCCTCCCTAGCCAGCATTGGGCGCGCGTCTAGGGGCGGTGACGCCCTTTGTCAACGACAATACGCCCAGATGCGAAAATGCTCCACAGAAAATCAACATGAGACGCGTGCTGAAGAGGGAAAGGACAAGATTCAGTACCAAAATGACACTTTTATCACTCTATAATACTCACCAGTAGATTATAGGTTCGATCAATATCCTTATTTTCGCCGTACCAAATCACGATCTCCACGGTGGCCTCACCCAGAACATGGGCCGTGACTTCAATGGATGCTCTGTCTGGTGTCCGCTTTTCAGATCCGATTTCGTTTCATGGTTAGAGGCACACTGCTGCGCCTCCCCTAACCCATTGAAGCGAGTCAGCCATGCAAGAACAGGTACAAACTTCCAGCCCATTTCCATCCACGACTCAATTAAAGAAATTGCACCAGTCCAAACTACGCGAGGGGGATAAGCCCGGCCAAGCTCACAAAAGCCTTCAGGTTAAGCTTTTCTGGCAAAATGAACTCATCCGCATTGAACACTTTGACGAAACGAAAACCGTTACACTGGGGCCACAACGCTCATGCGAAATACCTCTGGCCATTCAAGAGCTAGAATCAGCCGCCTTCAATTTGATAACGCCTTCGACTGATGGGCACACATTACACTGGGCCAACTGGATGCAAGTGGCGTTGATGGACGAATCCGGAACCATCAGCCTAGATTCGTCTCAAAACGAACAAAGCATCGAACTCAATCTCAACCAATGCGTGCTCATTCAGGCCGGGCCCGTATTCCTGGTAATCCAATACGTAAGGCCAGCCAAACCCTTTCGATACATTTGGAAATCCACCGTCGATACTTACTTTTCCAAAGTTCTCTCGTTTTCGGTGGTCTTTCATGCATTCATGCTAGCCGCCCTCATGCTTACACCACTGGACCCATTTGGATTGGACGACGGATTCAACAAGCAACCCAATCGATTTGCCCAAATCAATCTCGTTCAACACGAAGAAGTAAAAGTGGAATTTGATTGGGCGAAAACCAAACCCAAAATCTCAAGCAGCGGTGGTGCCCATCAAGAAGAAATTGGGAAATTCGGTAAAACCGATGCACCTCAAGAACAAGCCGCCGCAAGCAAACCAGGTGCACCCACTGTGGATCCCAATAGCCGCGAAGAAGACCGCAAGATTGCATCTGCATCGGGAATATTCAGCGTGCTAAAAGGCATGAAACAAGCTGAAACCTCCAGTGTCTTTGGCCCAGGTGGCGTAGGCACTGGCATCAACAACGCTTTAGGCGGCCTAGAAGGGACCAACCATGGCGATACAGCTGGCGCCGGAGGATTGGGCACACGCGGCATCGGTCCTGGAGGAGGAGGCGAAAGCATTGGCATTGGCGGATTGGGCAATGGTTCCGGCATTGGACCCGGTGGAGACGACCTTGTGACTTCTTCCCTGCCCGGCAAGAAACGCATTCAGGTTAAACCACAACGCATTGAGCTTAAAGGTTGCCTGAAACCAACCACTGTTCGGCGCGTGTTGTCGCGCTACAAAAGCCAGGCACGTTACTGTTACGAAAAGGAACTCACACGCAATCCCAACTTGGCGGGAAAGGTCACGGCGGAATTTGTGATTGGACCAACCGGATCTGTGCTGCAATCCAAAATTCAAAGTACCAGCTTGCAAAATAGCAATGTAGAGAAATGCCTGCTTCGTTCTGTGAATAAGATGAAGTTTCCAGCTTGCCAAGGCGGAGGGAATGCCTATGTCACGTATCCGTGGATTTTTCAGACCAACTAATAAAGCGGTCCCAGGACCAAACGCGGATCGGGAAAAGCCCGCAATGCCCAAGGGCGGTCTTTGCTGTTCACTGCCCCCGGTAAATCATGGGTGGTTGGTTCCATGAGGCTAAGTTGAAAATGAAGATGTGAATTCCATCCACCGTTTTCTTCTTCAGCTCCCAACCAGGCCAAGACTTCACCGGCTTCAAAGGTATCTCCCACCGACCACTTTTTCAGGCTCTCGCGAGAGAGGTGTCCATGCAAAACATAAACAACCTGATCCAGCCATTCGTGGCGGGGAATGATGGTTGGACCGTAATCGTATGGCAGCGCATTGTCGCCCAGCTTAAAAATGCTTCCGGCGTAAAAAGCATGCACGGGCTCGCCTACTGGTCCCGCTAAATCCACACCCACATGAACATCTCGGCGGTCATCTAAGAATTGCTCGCCTTCATACATACCGGGCCGGTGCTCGTCGTAGCGCCCCACTCCATAAGGACAGGCCAGAACCCGCTCGGCATCGTAACCTTGCGTAAAATCGTACACTTCATAGTTCTCACCCAAATCAATCACCGTGGTAAATTGAATGCCTTCCACTTTAAGCGGGGCAAAATCCTCTGGCTTGGGTTTCGAATCTATCGTCATCTTAGGTCTCTCGTCTCAAATGTGGCCCGAAAAAGCGCCATAACTCAGGACCCATTGATTGCAAAGAGCATATGCTAAAACAGCCAATATCATTGAGTTTTCTAGCGCCTCCCCAAAACCTATTGCTGACCTGCCATTTGTAAGCTAGAGAGTGCGATTGGGCCACACGACATTTGTATACGCCTGAAACAAGCAGGCAGGAGAGTTCGTTATGCAAAACAAGCCTATTCTATCCACATTGTTTGTCTTCTCACTGATTGCCATGCTGAGTGCCTGCGGCAGTGAAACCGACAATTCCGATGCAACCGATCCAACCGACACTGAAGAAACAGAAACCGGAGAAACCGGTACCTCAGACGTCGAAGCAAATTGCACTGAGCCGACAGAAGTCCAATGCATTGACAACCTCGTCCTGGACCTCTCGTTCCAAAACTCTGTAGCCGAAGCCGGAGTTACCTCGACGCAAGAAGGGTCCAATTGGGTTTCCGTCATCGATGCGACCGCTGGTGGTTATATGAACGCAGCAGACAATCCGTGGATTTACGTGCGCTTCACCGAAAATGGTGCCGAGAAGGTTGAGATCAACGATAACGAATCTCTTGAGTCGATGGATTGGCATCTCGCAGCACACCGGTTCAAAATCAGACTAAACAGTGGCAGCGGCGGGCCATCTTGCGTCCAAGCGGCTGTTCTTCTTGAAGGTGATTACGACCTTATCAACGACGTTCCAGAAAACCTCACGTTCTACGAAGACAACTTCTACACCGCTGACTGCTCTCTCGTAGGCGACAGCTATGGCATGGGCAGCCCGCAAGTATTTATGAGCAATTGGTGGACTTATTCAGGCTGCGTCGCAACCACGTTGGTACCATTCATCATCCAACTTGAAGATGGCAACACCATCAAACTACGCGTAGAAGAGTACTACCAAGAAGGCCAGCAAACGTGTAACGACACCGACGCCATGGGTTCTGGCAGTGCGAACCTCAAAGTACGCTGGTCGTTTCTCTAAATCGGCGAAGCAACCAAACCAATGAGACAAGCACTGCAAATACTGTGGTGCTTTGAGTAGCCTGACAACCACCCTCTTGCGGGGCTGGTTGTTCTGGCTCCGGCTCGGGCTCTACAACAGATTCCAGCTCTGGCTCTTCTTCGGGTAAGGGCGTCACCGGTGTAGACGGGACCGGCTCTTCAACCGTGGGCTCATCCAGCGGAAAAGCTTCAACTGCCTTGGGCTCTTCTTCCGGAACCGG
>CAZZDT010000174.1:0-6974 GCA_964652435.1 uncultured Bdellovibrionales bacterium | reverse complement strand
TAGGAGTGTATAGCTCAGTCGGTAGAGCATTGGGCTTTTAACCTAACGGTCCCGAGTTCGAGTCTCGGTGCACTCATGTCAAACCAGTGGTACCCAGGTTCCTTTGAAAGGAGGAATGGAGGGTCCTGTCTATGGGCTTAGGGTCAAACCTAGGTGCATATCATCTTGATCCACAAACCATTGTCATTGAACAACAAACAATCAACCATGATCGTACAAGCAGCTAAGTTAATTGGTGCTGGAGCCGCAACTATCGCAGTTGGAGGAGCAGGTGCAGGAATTGGAACTGTATTCGGAGCACTAGTTATCGGGGTATCTCGTAACCCATCTCTAGAGCAGCGTCTATTCCGTCTGACCATTCTAGGTTTCGCGCTTACCGAAGCGATGGCTCTATTCGGGCTAATGATGGCTTTCCTAATTCTTTTCACTTTCTAATCCCAAGTCGGATTTGTGGAAATGATTCATTGAAGGATGGGGCATGCTTCTTTTTAAGGGTGCCCCGTTCCTTCTCTTTCCAGCAATGATTGCATGGTCTCGTGATCCCATGCTCCAGACTTTGCATGGGGTGCATTGTAGGCACTTTTTTCTAGCTGGGAAACGAGGTTTGAAAGGGTTTTCAAAGAGGTCTTTTGGGGTCTCATTCAAAACCAAAAGATGCTAAAACGGCCAAAACACATGTTTTTGTTCATTTTGGCATTTTCCTCCCCCGTAAAATAGGCCTAAAAAGTGCCCTTCAAGGGGTACCCCTTGTAGCGTGTTTTTTTACCTTAAAAGACGACTTTGTGTGCCATGAAAAGGCTATTGTTTAAGTCTATTTTGGAGGTTCTTTTCGAGCGACTTTAGAAGCTTTTTGAGGCAGTCTCATTCGTCTTTCCAAAGACGCTTTTCGAAACATATCATCACATCATGAATTCCATCCCATCTAGTTTCATGGTACATGGTCGTGAGCTGAAACGACGTGGTTTGCATTACCTGTTGTCCCTTGGGATGACCTTTGCCAGTTGTTTTGTCTTTCGACAAGAGATTCTTCAAGCGATGATGCTTCCATTGGTGGAGCAAGAAGGAGCCAACCGCTTCATTTACACCAAGTTACCGGAAGCTTTCTTGATCTATCTAAAGATTTCCATGGTGGCGGCGTGTCTCTTGACCCTACCCGTACTGTTGTATCATCTAGGACTCTTCCTTTTGCCTGGTTTATACCTCTTTGAGGCCCAGCGATTGGGTGCCTTGGTGTTGGGGTCGGTTCTGTTGATGTGGTTTGGGATGTTCTTTTGTCATCAATGTTTGGTCCCAGCTGCTTGGGAGTTCTTCTTGAGCATGGGATCTGGATTTGCATCCGAGCCTGGGTCGATGTCTGGTTTACCTAATACATCTACAGAGTTGGTGCACCGAGAGGAATTTCAGGTGTCCATGGAGACTCGAGTGGAAGATTATGTCAATCTTTTCCTTTCGATCCTGGTGGCGGTGACCTTGGCCTTCCAGTTTCCTTTGATTTTGGTGGTATTGCTTTGGTTCCAAGTCCTACAACCTAAGACATTGTTGGAGCACCGACGATGGATCATTCTAGGCTCTCTTGGAGTGAGTGCATGTCTCTCACCTCCGGATGTGTGGAGTCAACTTTTGCTAGGAATTCCCTTGATTCTCTGTTTCGAGGTCCTTTCCTGGTTATTCATGGTGCGTACCTGTCTTCAAGACGGACCCACCTCCGATGTAGAAGGGTAAGACATCCCTTTCCTTCGCATCGATCACAATCATGCCAGCGTGACGGAATTGGTAGACGTGCAGGGTTTAGGTTCCTGTGCCGTAAGGTGTGAGGGTTCAAGTCCCTCCGCTGGTAGATCCAAACAATCAAATGAGGGTTGCTTTCTGGAGAGAAAAAGAAAGGACTTCCATCCTGAGTCTTTGTGACTCGGGTAGGATAAGATTCCTTGACCTCCATGCACTCTTAGCTCAGTTGGATAGAGCAACGGTCTTCTAAACCGAAGGTCATAGGTTCAAATCCTATAGAGTGTAGGGAGTTCCTCTCCAGACACTTCTCTCTATCACGAGTCACCACCATAAACTAACTGAAAGGCTAATTAGCATAGTGGTAATGCAGAGGACTGCAAATCCTTTGAGTTCGGTTCGATTCCGGGATTAGCCTAGTTGAATCGGAGCATAGCGCAGTAGGTAGCGCGTATCTCTTGGGAAGATGAGGTCATCGGTTCGAGTCCGGTTGCTCCGATTCCATCCAGGTCGCATGTAGGCCTTTCATTCAGTAAGATCAACGATCCAAGATCCATGATTTATGTATTAGGTTTCGGCCTGAATCCCAACAAACCTCTCTCGGTAGGCTTAACTGGCATCTATGGGATTGGTTTGGGACGTTCTCGATTCATCTGTGAAAGCTTGAATCTCGATCCTTCACGCCGCGTCAAGTCCCTTTCCAAGAAAGAGATCAGCGCCATTGTGAAGGTCATTGAAGAAGAGTTCGAGGTGGGTTCGGATCTCAAGCGAAGACCTCGACAGGACATTGCACGTTTGATCGAAATTCAATGTCATCGTGGTGTTCGTCACCAAAAGTCTCTTCCAGTGCGTGGACAACGTACCAGTACCAATGCGAAAACGCAGAAACGTCTGGGACGCAAACACCGTACTCAAAACTAGGATTCCAAAAACATCACCTTTTCCATGGGAAACAAATCCAATAAGAAACAATCTCTTTCTCCGTACGCATTGGCCCACGTTCAGTGTACCTTCAACAACACCATCATCACCATCACCAGCATGGAAGGACAAGTGATCCTTTCTACTTCTGGGGGTTCGGTAGGGTTCAAGGGAGCACGCCGTGGAACCAGCTATGCGGCTCAAGTGGCAGCAGAACGTGCTGGGCATGCAGCTCGAGAGAAAGGAATTCAATCTCTTGAAGTAAAGGTCAAAGGATTGGGGACCGGTCGTTTCAACGCCATCAAGGGACTCCAATCTGCAGGTCTTTCCGTGACATCCATTGAAAACGTGACCGCTGTGGCACACAATGGTTGTCGTCCACGAAAGAAGCGTCGCATCTAGGGTTTTCTTCCTGCATCATCACGGTATGCCAGTCCATCGGGGCATCGGCATCTGGGTGAGATGGGGTGAAAGACTTGGATGACTTCCTCTTCTTTTGATTCATGGCGATGTGGCGCAATCGGTTAGCGCGTTTGACTCATAATTAAAAGGTTACCAGTTCAAATCTGGTCATCGCCATTGCCACCATGTCTCTTTCGACATTAGGAATAGGTATCCTTCAGCAATGAAGGGAGGGTATGGAACACTTCTCGGAGGACCTCAGAGGGTTCCCAAGCAGGTGTTTCCCTTCCCAAGTACAAAGCCTACCTTCTATTCTTTTTGTGGGTGAACATGGCAGGAAGAGCTTATTTGGCTCATGAAACATCTTACAACCCTCAACCCTCCAGATAGATACCTTTGGTACAACCTTTGGTACACTGGAAAAAGGGTAAGCAAGATCCATGAAAGGTCTCTAGAAAGATCTCAGGGCGTCGCGAGCCCTCGAGAAATGCTTCGGAGCCTCCCGTGGGTCTGGAAAGAGGTTTCAAGGGTCATTTCTTTGCCTAGTAGGTTGCCCTAAAGGTTATTCTCAGGGTTGTCTTTTAGGTCGAAGATAAGGTCTTTCTTTCGGGTCTTCCAGGTCCGTCATAAAGAATCTGGGTTGATTCCCATGGGTGCCTCCACAATAAAGTGGTACGTCCCTGGGAAAGATCATGGGTTCAGGATCCAATCTCCTTTTGACCATCGCATCAGAGTTCGGTTTCCTTGAATTCCACCCGGTATCCCCAGTGGTTCAGGTGTTACAGGTCACTCAAACGGAATCTTCTACAATGGATCCCTTCTTATGCATCGTTGCCTTTGGCGTGGTTCTTTTCCAGCCTCTAGCTTGGCTTGGTTCAAGCAAAGAAAGTGCAGCATTGGTTTAAACCAGAAGGACAATCCTAACTTCACTGGAGGAGAGGAGTGTTTTGAGATGGTGATTGAAAAGAGGTTTGGGAAACTCCGGAAAGGGCATCTTGTTTTAGTCTTTTCCAAATGAACGTTACCACGTTTTTTGAAAACCACATGTTGGTGATCCTGCCAGAGGTCTTCTTATTGATCTCGGCGTCTACCTTGCTTCTGATTGGAGTGGGGCTGACCACAGATCGTGGTGAGGGATATCCCAACATGGTGAAACCTACACTGTGGTTGAGCGTCTATGTCATCCTATTGACTGGACTTTTGATTCAAAACAACCCAGTGCCTAGTGCAGTTCTGTTCAACGGAGCCGTGGTTCACGATGGATTTACCAACGTAGCCAAGACGATTCTATTGTTGAGCACTGCTGCATGTCTTTCGATCGCAGTTCAATATGTGAAAAAGGAAGGGTTGCATGCGTACGAATTTGGAGTGTTGGTGTTGTTCTCCCTAGCGGGAATGATGGCATTGGTCTCTAGCTTCGACCTGATCTCTTTCTACTTAGCGATCGAATTACAGAGTTTATGTTTTTACACTCTGGCAGCATTCAAGCGTCACTCTGCATTCTCGACCGAGTCGGGACTGAAGTACTTCATCCTGGGAGCATTCTCTTCTGGGTTGTTGTTGTTTGGATGTTCTTTGGTGTACGGATTCACTGGAACCACCAACTTTGAGGAGTTGGCAAAGCTGGTTTCAGGGATGGACCAAACACCTGAGTTGGTGTCAAGTGGTCTAACCATTGGAATCCTGTTCATTGCGACGGCCTTGTTGTTCAAGGTTTCTGCAGCACCATTTCACCAGTGGAGCATTGATGTATATGAGGGAGCTCCGACGATCGTGTCGGCTTTCTTTGCGGTGGTCCCTAAGATTGCGATCTTGGGTCTATTCCTACGTCTGTTCTACTTCAGCTTTTATGACTTGATTGATTCATGGCAGCAGATTATGGTGATTGCGTCGCTGGCGTCGATGGTATTGGCTTCTTTGGTAGCTCTGCAACAGAAGAAGTTGAAGCGTTTCTTGGCGTACAGTTCCATTGGTCATGTCGGGTACATGCTAGTGGGATTCTCTACTGGAACCATTGAAGGAGTACAGTCTTTGTTGCTGTATGCTATCCTGTACGTGGTACTGGTGCTAAGTGCGTGGACCTTTGTTCTATCGACCGAGAAACAGAAAGGAGGACGTGCGGTATTCTTCACGGATCTATCCGCGATGTCTCGCATCAACCCTCTTCTAGCGTTGACCTTTACGGCCATCATGTTCAGTAGTGCGGGAGTACCACCTTTGAGTGGGTTCCTGGCGAAGATGTATGTCTTCTTTGCTGCGATGGAAGGTTCGATGTACCTTTTAGCGGTGGTTGGAGTTCTAACCAGCGTGATTGGTGCCTTCTACTACATTCGTTTCATCAAGATCATGTACTTTGAGGAAGTGAAGCAGTGGACCTTCTTTGCGCCAATTGGACGTGAGCAGTCATTGGTATTAGGAACCACCACCCTGTTCATTACAGGATTCTTCCTATACCCAACACCATTGCTTCTGTTGACGCATAAACTGGCATTGACCTTATGTCTATAATCTCTAGATTCATCTATCTTTTCCCTTGTTCCTTGGTAGGAGTGTGGACCCCAGGATTTCTTTCTGGTGAGGTTTAGCATTGTTTCCAGGATACAGGGGAAGGTAGGATGGATTTTGGAGTTCAAAGGTCCTTTTTGCAGCACGTAGAGAGTCTCTTGGAAGGGTTGTACTCTTTCATGGTATTAGATGCGTGTTTGCATTATAGTTGCTTTCCACTTGGAGTCCGTGGAACCCAGATTTCCTTTGAGTTTCTGGGAAGGTACGGAGGTTTCCAAAAGAAAGCTGCTTTTGGGGTTGTATGTCAATTGGTAGACGGCATGCTTTGCACGCATGAGGTTGTCGGTTCGAGTCCGATCAACTCCAATTCATTTCATTATAAAGGGGATCATTTTCCAGAGTCTTTGGTGAAACACAGGGTACCTTCGTACCCGACACATCATGGATCACTGGAGGATCGCATCCTTGACCAGAGGCAAGTAGGTCCAGGCTTTAGCCCATTTTTAGAGCTTTTTGGAAGTAAGGAAATCACTTGCTGAGAATCATTTCGAAATCAACCCTGCATGAAACATCTCATCGCACGAGATAAGCGTCGTCGTGCCCTGGTGCAGAAGCATCATGGGAAACGCCAAGAACTGAAGCGCATCTTGAAAGATCGTAGCATTTCACCCCAGGAGCGCATGGAAGCCCAACAAGCTTTGAATGCTCTTCCTCGAAACAGTTCTGCGTCGCGAATCTCCAACCGTTGCATCATCACGGGTCGTTCGAAGGGTGTATACCGAAGATATAAGATTTCTAGGATCATGTTGAGGCAACTTGCATTGCAAGGACGTCTCCCAGGCATGAAGAAAGCCAGCTGGTAAGTTGGTTGTTTCTGGACCAAGATCACATGAAGACTCCATTTCATACCAAAGTGGCTTCGACGAGCCCTACGGCAGACTTGATCACACGCATTCGCAATGGAAACATGCGTCGCAAGGATTTCGTGATTTGCCGTACCTCAGGTCTAGGAAAAGGAATCCTGGAAGCTCTCTGGAGAGAGGGGTTCATCTTTGGGTACCAAGTCCTAGAGAACGAGCAGGAAAGCAAGGTCTTCCTCAAGTATAGCGAGGGAAAACCTGTCATCCAGCAGATTCGTCTGGCATCCAAGCCAGGAAAGCCGCTTTATGCGGGCGTGAAGCAGCTCAAGATGGATCGAAAGAAGAATTCGTTCACGGTATCCATCCTGACCACTCCTAAAGGGGTGTTGTCGGACCGTGAAGCCATTGCTCAAAACCAGGGAGGTCAAGTCTTGATTGAGGTCTCTTAGGAGGATCTCTGGAAAGGTTTGGTCCTGGTTCAGGTTTTGGTCAGGTCCGGTCACCTGGTTGGTGGCACGAGTACACGGTCGTGAGTTTAGAGTTTAGTCTAGGCTAAGCTCA
>CAZZDT010000173.1:0-6980 GCA_964652435.1 uncultured Bdellovibrionales bacterium | reverse complement strand
GCTATTGGCCATCTCCTGAGAACGTTGATTATTCCGACATGAACAACCCCACGCCGCGGCCTCAGGTAGAGTCTCGAATTGGCACAGAGCAAGATTTACACGATTTGGTTGAAGGCGCGCACACGACGCAAACGGCCGATGGTCACAACATGAAGGTTATGTTTGATTACGTGATGAACCATGTGGACTTAGACAGTGGGCTTTATGCCGCGCACCCAGAATGGTTTGCTCGTGAGGGCAACCGCTTTCGATTGTGTGGTCCAGAAAACCTATGGGAAGACGCATATTGGGGAACCCGATGTGCATTTACCGATTACCTTCCCCCATTTGAGTTTGCCAACGACGAAGCAAGAGCATGGTCTGTGAACGATGCGCTTTGGTGGGCTCAAAACTTCGACATTGATGGATACCGTCTCGATGCCATTAAGCATGTTCCTATGCAGTGGTTAGAGGACCTGCGAGCATCTCTTAATGAGAACATCACAGACCCACGTGGCGAGCGATTCTACCTTGTGGGTGAAACGTTTAACTACGGAGACCGGGACTTGCTGGCATCTTTCGTTGACCCACAAACCAAGTTGGACGGGCAGTTTGACTTCCCGTTTAAAGCTCAATTGTGCGATGCGCTCTTCAGTCAAAATCTAGCGCTCTCTCAATTTTCTTCGTGGATGGATGGGAACGACAATTTTTACGGTCCAGGTGCAATCATGACCACATGGATTGGTAACCACGATGTGCCGCGGGCGATTCACTTTGCCAGTGGTCAGATTCAAAACTGCATGGAAGGCAGCTCTCCATCTAATGGGTGGACCATGAGCTACGGCCAACCACAAGATGCAGCACCTTACGAGCGACTTGCACTGGCCTACGTGGTGATGATGACAAGTCCTGGTATTCCACTGATTTATTACGGTGATGAAATTGGATTGGCCGGTGGTGGTGACCCGGATAACCGGCGTGCCATGCCTTGGAACGATGGGGACCTGGTGGCTCCTCAGTTGGCCCTTCGGGAAACTTTAGGTCGACTGGGGACCATTCGGGGCGAAGAGAAAGCTCTCACCCGTGGTTCTCGTCATACCCTTTATGCTGATGCTGACACGTGGGTTTACCGTATGGATGGTTGCGGGGATGCAGCAGCACCAATCTGGGTTGCAATCAACCGTTCTGATTGGGGCAAAAGCGTGACGATTCCGTCTGGTTCATATGTGAATCTGATGACGGAGCAGTCTGTCGGTGGCGGTCAAATCGACCTTGGACCACGTGGCTTTGTGATTTTCAGAGAAGAGTAAGTCTTGCTGGTATCCGGCGGTTATCTTGCTTAAGAAACCACTGGGATAAATGAAAAATCGTTTGGGGAGAGAACTGATGGTTCGGTGGATTGGGTTTGTCGGCATCTTGCTAATGGTGCCACCAGCACTTGCTGAAGAAGCGCCAGAAGATAGTTTCACATTTGGCAGTTATGGCCGATTGGTTGTGGGCAGTGACCTGGAAGGCGGTGGATTGGCCCCGGTTCGTGTTATCGCTCATGCACCGCGTTTGCTGGAAGCTTCTTATGCTGAACTTGATTTTTCTTATGGGCTAAAAGTCCCTGCTACAGAAACAGAGTTTACAACCCATTTAACCTTGGCTTTGGGCGAGTCTCTTTTTCATTTCAATGGTGATTTTCAGGCAGATATTGCCATTCGGAATTTATACGTGGAAGCCAAAGGCGCCTTAGGTCCCGATATTACAGTATGGGCCGGTTCTCGAATGTACCGCGGCGATGATATCTATCTCTTAGACTTCTGGCCTCTGGATGAGCAGAATACAGTGGGCGGTGGCTTGCGATATCAAATTGGGAAAACAGCCGTTGATTTGCATGCTGGATTTAATCGACTCCAAGATGGGTTTCAGTTTCAAGAAGTCGTTGTTCCTACCGATACTTTTGGAACGCGGGATGTTGTTTATATGGACCGCCAGCGCTTGGTGATGTCGGCCCGTGGTGAGCATCATTTGGAATTATCCAGCTCGCTTTCCGGCAAAGCCATTGCTTACTCTGAGTTTCATCATATTGGTGAAGGCCGTCGTATTGATGAGCAGCTCTTGCAAGAGGTGTTGCCCAGTGATGCAGGCTTTCTCTTCGGAACAGAACTCGGTTTGTATGCTCCTGGTACCAGTAATTTCCTAAATCTCTTTGCTCGTTTTGGCCAGGGCTTAGCGGCTTATGATGAGTTGGGCATCCCTTATGGTTTAGATACGGATAAAAAAGCTTCGGGAGCACACGAGTTGGTTTTGGGTCTTTCGGGCAACTGGGAACCAACCAGCGAGTGGGCGTTCATGGGCGGAGCCTACGTAAGAAATTTTGTAGATGCTGACCCCAATATTTACGACCGAGATGATGTTTGGGAAATGGGTGTTGCGGTGAGGCCGGCTTGGCATTTGACCCAGCATGTTCAAATGGTGGCTGAGTTGAATGCTCAGTATTTAAGACCCAATGGTATTGCCGCTGAGAGTGGTCAGCAGGATACGCCATTTGTTTTTCAAGCAGCTTTGGTTCCGACAATTTCTTTAGGGCGGGGCAGTTTTTCTCGTCCGCATTTACGATTGATTTATGCTGTGACGCATTTAAACAGCGATGCTCAGCGAACCTATGCACCTCAGGACCCATTGCGGGACCGTTCGCTTCGGCATTTTGTGGGTGTTGGCATTGAGTGGTGGTTAAACAGTTCACGTTACAGCGGTGGGAGATAAGTCATGAAAAAGCAGATGAAAACTTTAAGTGTTCTCTTGGTGCTTTGTTCAGCGTTGGTAAGTTGTGTGGATGCGCCTATTCCGGGAACAGAGGTGCTTACTTCTCACGTTGAAGATTGGCGGGATGAAGTGATTTACCAAGTTCTGACGGACCGCTTCTTCGACGGTGATTATTCGAACAACTACGGTGTGAATATCCAGGACCCATCATCTTACCACGGTGGAGACTGGCAAGGTATTATTGAAAAGCTTGATTACCTTGTGGACCTTGGGGTGACAGCCTTGTGGATCTCTCCAGCGGTTAAGAACGTAGAAATGGATGCTGGATTTTCTTCATACCATGGCTATTGGACGCAGGACTTTACCCGTGCCAATCCTCATTTTGGAGATCTTATCAGTCTGCGAAAATTGGTGGACGCAGCCCATGAAAAAGGCATCAAGGTGATTTTGGATATCGTAACGAATCACGTAGGCCAGGCTTTCTTTTACGACATCAACAAAAACGGTCAGCCCGACGATACCTTGATGGGCCAGGGCGGTGGCATTGGTCATCCACTGGACCAAGATGAAGGCACCAGTGAGTTGGTGCGTATCACAGAGTGGGACCCTGATTTTGATATCACCGGCATTCAGGCATGGACTTCATTGGGACCATCGGGAAATGCACCCATTGAGTTTGTGAACATGCCCGAAATTGGCCGCGTTGCACCTTATCCCGCAATTTTTGCCGATGAGAATGCTTACAATCAAAAAGGCCGGGTAACGGTATGGAGTTCTCCATCTGCGTGTGATTGCAGCACCGGTCGATGCAACTTCAATGGCTCTCAGCATTGTTCTTTGGCGCAGCTTTCACTCGGCGCAGATGTTTGTTCCTGCAACGGTGAGGCATGTGCATTTCGAGATGACCAAGCCTGTTTGCGTACGCAAGAGGTATTGGGCGACTTTCCTGGTGGCTTAAAAGATATCCGAACCACACGCCAAGAAGTGCGGGATGCATTGTTTGAAGTGTTTGCGCGCTGGATTGAAGTGAGTGACGTGGATGGTTTTCGAATTGATACCCTCAAGCACGTTGAACCATCGTTCTGGGAAGACTTCAGCCCACGAATTCGCGAGTTTGCTCAGAGCAAGGGCAAGAAGAACTTCTTTATGTTTGGTGAAGCCTTTGATGGCAGCGATGAACTTTTGGGCAGCTACACTCAGGGTGAGGGTGTGGACAGCCTCTTTTACTTCTCTGCGTATTATGAACTCTACCGCAATAAGTTCTTAGGCAATGGAGATAGAACCTGTGAAATCGAGCGACTACACTGCCGTCGTCATGGTTGCGACTCGGACCCATGCGGTGAGGGTGGGGCCATTGCTGCTTTGTACAACGGAGTGGGTAAGGACGGTGGTCCAACCTCGGCCAAGGGTGAGCTTTTGAATTCGCGTCAGCTGGTGGTGAACTTTGCATCGAACCATGATGTGGGACGGTTCCTGTACTTTATGCCAACCACTTGGACCGATGAGCAGAAAGAGCAAACCTTGCATCTTGGTTTGGCCTATTTGATGACTACCGATGGCATTCCTTCACTCTATTATGGCGTAGAGCAACAGTTCTCTGGCGGTAACGATCCAGCAAACCGTGAGACCATGTGGAACCCTGCCTTTTACGATGGGCGAACTTATTCCAGTGGTGGTGAGACGGTTGCCTGGCAACCCTTTGACCAAAGCAATCCTACTTACAACTGGCTTAAAACACTGATTCAGATTCGTAAGGAGCAAGTGGCACTTCGACGTGGTTCATTTGCCACCCGCTGGAGCACAGGTTCCAACGCCAGCGATGACTTTGGTATTTATGCATTTGAAAGACGTTATGAAGAAGAAGCTGCATTGGTTGTGATGAATTTGTTTCCCGACCGAGGCAGTCGAACCAGCAGCGGTGGCTCTTCGATGGTTGTAGGCTTTGAGCCGGGAACAGTTCTCAAGGATGCATTGGATGCGTCCTATGAGGTAACGGTAGAGGCAGCAGGTTGTCCAGCAGCTGCTGGCGAAGGATGTGTTACAGTGGATGTTCCAGCTAAGAGCCTACGGCTTATGCTTTCTCGCCCGTAATCTTCTTCCACCAATCGCCGTGCTCACGAATGACGGCAGGTTGAGTACGACTTTGGGCCGTACAGGTTGGAAGAGAAATGACGAAGGTGGTTCCGCCGCCTTCGGTCTCTTGGATTTTGGCTTCACCTTCAAAGGTTTCACGAACCAGACTTCCAACAATATTAAGGCCTAAGCCTGTTCCGCCTTCATCTCTTTGGCTGGTAAAAAATGGAGCAAAGAGTCGCTCTTGCTCTTCTGCTTGCATGCCGCAACCATTATCAGCAATGACAAGCTCGAAGAGTTCATTTTCGATGGACCGAATGGTTATTTTGATTTCACCTTCTTGCCCATCTGGGAAAGCATGTTGAATCGAGTTGCGAACGATGTTTGTGACGATGGTCGTAAACGCTCCAGGATAGCCTTCCACCTCAATGATATCCGGTGCTTCAATTACCAGTTTATGGCCAGATTTCTTAATGTCGTGCCTGAGGCTGAGGGCGATAAAATGTAGGTAACCCGGCAACACAAAAACGCGTCGTTCGTAAGTTGCTTGGTCCAGAGAAATTGTTTTGAAGCTCTCGGCTAAGTCATCAACGCGTTTGCTTTGTTGCAAAATGATGTTCGCGTTCTCAATCATAGAATTAAGGTAGTTCTTTAGGTCTGATGGCTGCAGGGATTGGTCATCAAACTTCTTCTGGATGGCTTGGCTAAGTTCCGTTACGTGGGAAGCCGCCATCACGGAGAGACCCGTGGGTCCTTTCACCTCATTGGCCATGTTGGAAACGAGTTTACTGATGGCTTGGGTTTTATGACTTTGGACCAAGTTGTCTCGAAGTAAATCGCTGACCATTTGTCTAAACACAGATGATGCCAGATCACTCATGCGTTCGAAGGTGAAGCCTATTTCGAAAGGAGCTTCACGAATAATCCTCCGAATCATGATTTCGGCTTCGATCATGCCCCAGATGGTGTTGAATCGAACGGTGCCTTTTTCGTTTGCCTTGATGGATGCTTGAGCTTTTTCAGAGTCGATGGTCATCCGAGCACCACCGAGAGAGATATCGTTTAGCTGTCCGTGAAATGTGATGTCATTGTACATGAACTCACAGCTAAGATTGATATTGACGCGTATACTTCTGCGGCGCTCTTCCATGGTGAAAGACGTCCTTGTTAAATGGATCAATCAGAATGGTTACGACACTATCTTGAGAGGATTATAGGACGGAAACTGGGCGAGATTCCAGATATTTAGGTCTTGTCACTCAGGTATTTGAAATTAGGCAGCTTTATCTTCTGCTACGCACTTATCGCGCCCAGCGTCTTTAGCCTTATAGAGGCATTTATCAGCCAGTGAAATCAGTTCTCGAGGTGCCATCTGTGGGCTGGGAATGCAGGTTGCTACCCCAACACTGGCGGTTACAACCTTGGCGGCTCTCGAGTAACCATGGGGAATCGATAAGTCGCGAACAGACTTACAAAGGGTCTCTCCAAGCTTGAGAGCTTCCTCGTGGGATACTCGGGGAAAGAGCAGAATGAATTCTTCGCCGCCGTACCGGGCTGCCAATTCCCCGGACCGTCTGGCCATGGTCTTTAGAACACGGCCCAGAGATGCAAGGCAGCGGTCACCGGCCTGGTGTCCGTAGTTGTCATTGAATGCCTTAAACTCATCCACATCCAAGAGTAGAATAGAAACAGGTGTTCCATCTCGTGTGGCCCTGCGCCACTCTTCATCGAAGCGTTCTTGAAAATAGCGCCGGTTTGCCAGCTCGGTGAGGGAGTCGGTGGTAGAGAGAAGCATCAATTGCTCACCCAAGGCTTCCAACTGTTGCGCCTCAAGTTCCAAGAGATGGGTTTGGAGAAAGTCTTTTCGACGGTGACGCTCAAGAGTGTAGGCGCAAAACATGCCCAATACGTTGATAAGCGCAAACAAGAAGACGAACCTAAAGAAGTCCATCGGCAGTTCGGTTTGGGTATTTTGAAGGTATAGCCCGGCCACCAGAGTCATCATGAAGATGGTCCAGCAAATCAAGTTGGATTGTCGAAAGCTCAGGCGCAGGCCGGTGAAGATGAACATCACCAGCGGCAACACACCCAAAATGGTGATGTGCTCGCCCGATATCATGGTCATTCCTACCAGGGTGCTTGCAATAAAGAGCAAAACCGCCGTGAGCAGCTTGAAT
>CAZZDT010000172.1:0-6984 GCA_964652435.1 uncultured Bdellovibrionales bacterium | reverse complement strand
ATGCGGCCGAGGGCCCCATGCCTCAAACGCGGTTTGTCCTACGCAAGGCCATGGACCTTAAACTGCCCGCAGTTTTGGTCATCAATAAAATCGACCGTTCAGACCGGCGCATCGAAGAGGTCATCAACGAATGTTACGACCTCTTTATCGATCTTGGTGCTGACGACAATCAAATCAATTTCCCCATCATCTACACCAACGGCCGTGCCGGTACTGCCACCACGGACTTAGATGTTGAAGGAACCGACCTACGTCCTCTGGTTGATGCAATCATCGAGCACCTGCCACCAACCCAGCGTCATTTGGACAAGGGCTTTTGCATGCAGGTTAACCAACTTGGTTACGATGAATACGTGGGTCGTTTGGTTATTGGCCGCGTGTTGAGTGGAAGCGTAAAGGTCAACCAGACCATTCACCTCGAAGGTGAAAACTCATCTTACAACGCGAGAGCCACGGGAATTTTTGGTTTCCACGGCACCGAGCGCCACCCCAAAGATTCTGCCGAAGGTGGAGATATCATCGCATTGGCCGGTCTTCAGGATTGCTTTATTGGTGACACTGTCAGTATCCCTGAAGATATTCAAAAACTGGATCCTATCCATGTTGATGAGCCAACGGTTTCTATGGTCTTCCAAGTCAACGACGGACCTTTTGCAGGGCGCAGTGGTGGTAAATACCTCACCAGTCGGCACCTACGTGAACGTCTACAAAAAGAAGCCCTAGGCAACGTAAGTATTCGAATCAATGATGGCGATACTCCGGATCAATTCCGAGTCATGGGTCGCGGTGAATTACAGCTGGCCGTTCTTATCGAGAGCTTGCGCCGAGAGCTCTACGAGTTCTGCGTACGAAAGCCAGAGGTTGTCATCCGAGAAATCGACGGTGAGAAACAAGAACCACGTGAGCGCCTGGTTGTAGACGTTCCCCTGGAATTCACCGGTGTCGTCAATGAACTTATTGGACCGCGCAAAGGTATCCTTGAAGATCAAAAGCTTGAAGGTGAGCGCATGCGCATTGAGTTCTTGATTCCAACTCGAGGTCTCTTCGGATTGCGTAACCAAATGCTGACTTCCACCAAGGGTACTGCCATCATGCACAGTAACTTTGAAGATTGGATTCCAGTGATTGGAGCCATTCCACAAAGATTGGTGGGCTCTTTGGTAGCTGACCGACCAGGTAAGACAACTGCTTACGCACTCTTTAACCTGCAACCTCGTGGTACACTCTTTACCAATGTGGGCGTAGACGTTTACGAAGGCATGATCATTGGTGAACATGCTCGTAACAACTGCCTGAACGTGAACGGTGTTCGTGAAAAGCAACTCACCAACCACCGTGCTTCAGGTAAAGACGATTCAACCGTTGTCACCACACCTCGTCCAATGCCACTTGAGCGCTGCATCGAATGGATTCGCGACGATGAAATGGTGGAAGTTACACCGGATATGATTCGTATTCGCAAGCGCATCCTCCAAGCAAACAAGCGCCCGAAAAGCTACGCCTAATCGCGGTTCAAGATCTTGGCCATCTCGTCGATGTTTAGGGCGAGATGGTGAAAAAACCGAAACAAGCCAAGCCGAGACAATGGTTAGGGATTCACTTTGAATGCTGCCACGTCTATTCGCGAATTTATAAACATTCGTCGGGTTCTCGCTACGAAGGTAGATGCCCCCGGTGTCTAAAGATACTGCGGGTTCGGATTGCTTCGGGTGGAACCAGCGAGAGAATTTTTCGAGCCAAACTCTAATTCAAAACTCAGCGCAACTTAGCCAAAATTTGCAGGCCGTCAGTTTGCGCATCGGCGCCCCATATTTTTCCCACCAACTCTAAAACCCTCTCGAGTACCTCGGCGGTAGCTCCTACGTGTAGAGCCCCTCGAAGATGACTCATAAGTTGCGGCTTTACATTTTGCCCACCCAAAACTGCCAACACACCAAACTCACGTTGCATGGCACTTGGACCCGGCCGCGACAAAACCCGGCCATAACCTATCTCCAACATCCAACTTTCAAGATCAACGTGCAGCGCACCAATGGCATCTCTGAGTTTATCGTAGGCTCCAGCGTAAATTTGTGAGCACAAACTTTCACCATCGCTTCGCCATTGTTCGTAAGGAGCATCGCCGGATTCGTTTAAACCACATCCCAACTTACGTACGACTGCCAAAGCGTTGATGGTTCTCGGATAACCAGCAAAAAGATGAGTTTGTAAAATGATCTCGAGCCCAAGGTGATGACTTACTTCTGGTAGAGCTTGCCAGTCTTCTTTGAGTGCTTCTAAATCTCCCGAGGCCGTATGTGCGGCCAAGCACACCAAAAGCTGGTCCGTCTCAGACAAAAGAGTGCAACTGGGATCAATCAAGGCATGGGAGTTACTCATAGGGGTACTCATCTACGAGACGCACCAATGCGCAAGTAAAATGTTTCAATTTGTGGTGAAGATAAAAGAGATGGTGATAGCAGGGGCCCCCCCAGGACCTCCTGCCCACCCGAAACAACTGGACCACTAACAAGTGGTACCTGGTGGGCTGGCGTCCGTGTTACCCTCCCCAGAGAACTCGGTTAGCCCACAAGCTGCTTCATCTATTCCGGCTATCCCATCTCAATTGATAAGCAATGCTTATCTAGCCCCTTGAGATGAAATGTCCCCCCCGGGAACCGGAATAATCTTTAAGTATAAAAGGCTGCGTGTTCTGGGTATCGGGGAAATGCCCGAAAATGAAAAAAAAATAAGAGGGACAATCCCCACAAGAATGTAATCAACCCTGATTTTGGGCCCGATTTTGCTCTAAAAGGCCCAATTCGAGGGCAAAACGCACCAATTCGGCCCGGCTACGCAAACCAAGCTTCTCGGAAAGTCGCGATCGGTAGGTTTCAACGGTTTTGACGCTGACCGATAAAGACTCTCCCACTTCCTTATGGGTGTAGCCTAAAGCCACCAGCTCAAGGACTTGGCGCTCGCGTTCACTCAATGATTCTAGGGACTTAGTGGCCGCCGAAGTACGAGTGTCTTCTTCACCTTGAAGAACCGTTTGAAGTTGATTGTTATCCAAGCCAACGTCAATGTACGATCTTCCCTGATGAATCGCGCGAATCGCTGCCAAAAGCTCGGTATCCGCTGCGCGCTTCACCAAGTAACCGGCACCGCCTGCCGCCAAAACTGAGCGTAGGTAAGCATGATCGTCGTGCATCGTCAGGACAAGTATCCTGGTCTTCGGACATTTGCGTCGGATATCCCCTAGAGCGTCGATACCGGTTTTACGCGGCATCGTTATATCCAGCACCAAAACATCTGGCTGAACTTCTTTGGCCTTCTCAATGGCCTCAACGCCGTCTGTGGCCTCTGCCACAAGCTCCATATCTTCTTGCTCGCTTAAGAGACTTCGCAGCCCCGCTCTCAATAGAGCATGATCATCGGCGATCATAATGCGAATTTTGTCCATGCGTAGCTCCCCGGGTGCCCCGATCATAGCAATTGAACTATGACTATATCGCGGAAAATACTGACAAATGGCAAGGTCGTAAGGATCTTTTCCGACACATCACGAACTTTCACCCCACACGATCTTTAAAAGACACTGGTTTATCCGATCGGTAAGACCAAAAGTATGATCATTGGCACAGATCGAAAAAATAGATCATAGTGGCAAACAACCGAATACCACCAACCTGGAATTTGTCTATGCACAGGAATTTACGCGTCACGGTCCTTCTCTTTGGTCTTATTGCTTGCCAATCCGCACCACTTGAAAACGCCAGGGCCTCTCAAAACCCCAGCGATAAGTACTCTAAAGCGTTTTGGGATCATTGGTCAGACGGCAAGGCCGAGCTTGCGGGATACAGCATCGAAACTTCGAGATACGGCGAAAAGCGAGTCGGCCACGCAGTGGCTATCTTTGTCACAGAAACACTCGCGCACGAAACACGCGTGAAGACCAATCAACCTCAAGACGGAAGTCACTACCCGGTGATGAAACTCAATCTCACAAGAGACTTCCAAACGGGGATTTATGACTACAACACCATGCTGAGTGCGTTCGTAACGCTTGCACAAAACGATCATTTACCCATCGGTCACATCACTAAAGTTAGCTTTTCAAGCCAGGAGTGGTGCGGACACGTCTATCACCAGCTGCTTTTCAATCGTGGGGAGATTCAAGAAACCAGCCACAGTTACTTTCAAGACGAAGCCGACCAAGACAGAAAATTTAAGAGCCCGCCACGGCTCTTAAGTGAAGACAGTATCCTCTTGTGGGCACGGGGTATGTCCGGGCCTAAACTCAAACCGGGTGAGCAAGCCTATGTACCCATGATCAACTCGCTTTATCGCGCACGCTTGGATCATGTGAAACTTCAAACCACGCGGGCAACCCTTAGTCGGCACCCAGAGCAATCCAGCGTTACAACTCCCGCGGGCACATTCACCGTCAATCGCTACGCCGTAAATATTGAAGGTGGACAGAGCTGGATGATTCTTGTTGAAGACGCTTTTCCTCATCGAATCATCGAATGGGAAAACACATCCGGTGAGCGCGCACAGCTTCAAGGAATGTTTCGGGAAAGTTATTGGAGCAAACAAAAAAACAAAGACACCGCTCTGCTCACCAAACTTGGCCTCGAGCCGGTGGCAAAAGTGAAAACCGAGCAAAATCAATAAATTACAATCAAAAAAAGACGCCGAGATAGCCCCTATTTGAGTAAAGAGGTTTTCTGCAATGCCGTTCCCTGATATCCCTGAAACACGGGACGACAATGCGTGCCATCTTCTGAAATAGGTAAGAAATGTTTCTGGCAAAAAACAAAGAACTCCTAGAGAGATTTCGAACGGGCGAAAAAGAAGCCATGGAAGAAATCTATCTGCACTATTCGCCAGGGGTTCACAGGTTTTTGCGCAATGGCTTTACCTTCAGAAGCGGCGGCGGTCATTGTTATTTTAAAGGCATTAAAATTGAAGACGAACTGAATGTAGCAGTTCAAGAAGTTTTTCGAAGAGCCTTTGAAGAACGTGCCCGCAATGCCTACAACGGTATCAACTCATTTAGTAACTGGGTTTTGGCCATCGGCCGAAACATGGTCATCAATAAATTTCGCAATCGCGAAATCGCATTCAGTGATTATATCTCCAAAGGAACCGGAGAAGACCGAAGTCACATTGCGGCCATGGATTCTGCCGTAAGCTCCGTAAGCGCCACCTACTCGGGCGTTCTTTACGCACAAACACCCGGCAGCCAAGACGACAACTACGAAAAGTCTGAACTTAAAGGACTCATTGGCGAGTTCATGAAAGAGATTACCGAGGAAGATCGACAGCTTCTCGTTTTGAGATTTGTCGAGAACATCTCCCAAGAAGATGCGGCCAACGTTCTCGGCTCTACCCGAATGAAAGTCAGAACGGCTGAGCAAAAGCTAAGACGCCGGCTCAGGGCTTTCTTAAGCGGTACCGGTTACACCGACCACCTCGAAAAATAAATAAATCCTACACCAGCGGATTGAAGTAAGTATTCACTTTTACTTGGTCTTCAACGGGAAACTCTATCCCTAAACCGTGAACAGGTTGTTTTTTCACACCTGGCTCACTCACACCCTTTTTCATAATCTCAAAAAGATGTTTCAATGGTTCGCCGTCGTACCCTCTTGAAATCAAATAGTGAACAACACTTTGTTCCGCTTGGTCGCTCGTATCATCAGAAGAAAAGAACGCCGTCAGTTTAAGTGTTGGCAAAGCTTCAGTGCGAAGGCTAATCGCCAACTCAAACTCATCACACAAAGCATCGCTTTCAACACAGTCCAGAAGTTTGCTGTATTCCTCTCGAGCCTGCTCTGGTTTTAAATGGGTTTGCCCTTCCAGCAAAATCTCCAACGCCGCGTTGACCTGAGATTTAGGGATTTTCACATAAAGCTTCGCACGCTTGTTCTGATCACCGTGCAAATCAACCCCCACTCCAACAAACTTTGCCTGGGTACCTGACTGATAGAGTCGCTCGTAAAATCCGGCATCATTTAAATCCAGGCGGCTTAATAAATTCTTTACCAAAGTGGAATGTTCGCAGCCGCCGAGTCTTGTATTGAAATAAGCTTTTAAGTCGACTTTTTCTCCACGGGGAACAAAACCCATGAGCATCGCCTGAGCCAAAGGGGAATGGTTAGTAAGTTGTCCCAAATCGGGAAAGACCATCTTAAATGTATCCGCGAGAATTTCTCCATCATCCATCCCCCCACCATCGGTTAGGCATATGCGGAAAGTATTCTCGAGCTTTGCCATCAATGTACTTGGCAAATCTGCCCCTGGGCGACCTTCTGTCAGATAACCGAATCCTTTAAGCTTAGATGCAGCGTGGGTTGTTACAAATTCAACCACCGGTGGCATTGCCTCGATAACCTTAGCCTGTAAAGCCGCGAAAGGATTGTTCGGGTCCAAAGGGCTCTCTGCTTGGGGTACTTGACCCATGGTATCCATCAATCGCTTAAACCGAAGAGCTTCATCATCAGCCCTCAATGCACACGTCTGCGACAAAAAGCGAACCGCTTGTTCGCATCGAGCTTCGTAGTCCCCAAGGTTCTGGGCAACCATTTGATGAATGAAATCCATACAAACCTATTTACTATAAGTTTGGACTTTCCAGACAGATCTTTGTGGAGAATTTAATTAAAGCTTTTGCAGATTAATCAGCTGCTCAACCAATTGCTGTGCTTTACCAAGAGTTTTTTGAAGCATTCCGTAAGACTCTTTTCGCGCTTGGCCAAACTGAGCACCTGCCTCGGCCACTTGCTTCATTGCAGACCGCTCCCACGTTGAGACTGCTGACTGCAGTGCACCCTTGGCAAACTGCTGCAAAGAACCTTCACTGTGGTAACTGGTAAAGAGCTCGGCATCGCTGCTGTGGAAGTGACGTCCCGCAGACGCCCTGGCCTTCAATGCGCTGATACGTTCGGACTGGTCGGCACTTCGATCTGCTGCCGCATCTGAACGTATACGCGACTTATC
>CAZZDT010000171.1:0-6986 GCA_964652435.1 uncultured Bdellovibrionales bacterium | reverse complement strand
AGCTTTAGCTGGCGCTGCGGGTGCTTTCGCTTCTTCCTTCTTTGCGCAAGCGGCAACGAGAAGTAAGCAAGATGCTAATAGGATGATTCGGTACATAATATTCTCCTGATTTAAGTTCTGATTACTGCCCGGCTGAGCGATGGTCGAGGCTCGAGCCAGATAGCAATTCACTTTGAACTCGTCAAACCTTGTCTGTGGTCTCTGTGCTCAAGCCAAAGTTTCCAATTCGCCTTCGTTTTGGCCATTTTGGTAGGGAATGTCCACTTTTTAAGGGGGAATTCTGGATAAAGTAGATGCTGCCGGGGACTTGGGGTTTTCTCGGTATTTGGACCTTTTCCGGGCAGATTAGGGGTGGAAGCTGGGGCTGCTCCGCAAGTACCGGTTCTTTTGCGTACTTTGGCACTGGAAAAAACGTAAAACCCCGTTGGCCGGCCGACAATACGCCGTTGTCAGGCTGGGAATTATATGCGAGACCAAGCTGCCCCAAGTTGAGCTTAGGCTCAGCAAATAGCTAAGATTGTGCGCTTTTTATGTATCCAACTGACGAAACCCCAAAGGTTCAACTTTTTGTTATCGCCCCCCATGCAGATGATGGCGAAGGGACTGTTTCATGACTCTTCTTGTGGCCAGCTGCCTGGCGTTGATTCTAGGACCGCTTATCCTGCATTTTATCGGGGCGCGACCCCGCGTGATTGCTGCGATAGATGGCTTTGTATTGATTGCGGTTATTGGGTTGGTGTTCTTTCATTTGCTACCCCATGCGGTGCTTGATTCGGGTACCGCGGCTTTGGTGGCGGGGGCAATCGGATTACTCTTGCCCCTGTTTTTAGAAAAATTCGCTTCTGCACCCCTCAAAGAAAAGACTGTTCGGCCACTGATGGTATTTCTGGCGCTGATTGCCTTGGGGATTCATGGGCTTATGGACGGCGCGGCCCTGGTTGACAACCACCATCATCACGAAGGTGAGCACGGCCATGGCATTGGATTGGGGGTAGGGGTTCTCCTGCACCGGATTCCTCTTGGTCTTACCCTCTGGTGGATGGTTCGAGGTGCGTTCGGTAGCCGGGTGGCTTTGGGTGTGATCGCAGGCATGATGGGCGCAACGGTGATTGGATACTTTACGGGTGGGATTATCATGAGCGGGCTATCGCTCGAGGCTGTATCGGTTTTTCAAGCCCTCATGGCCGGAAGTATTTTGCACGTCGCTTTAGATTCGCCACCAACGCCTTCCTCGGAGTTTCACGCAGAGCTTAGTGAGCTGAACATTTATGGAACTGTTGGTGCAACTTTCGGTGCTGCAGTTGTGTGGGCCGTTGGACAACTTCATCCTATGTCGATGGTGCTTGATGGCGAGTTGGATGCATCGGAAACATTTTGGACACTGATGCTTCAAGCATCGCCACCTTTGCTTCTGGCATTTTTAGGTGCTGGACTTCTGCATGGGTTTGTAAAGCCAAATTGGATGGACTTTTTGCGCTCGGGGAATCGGTTGCAACAAGCGGCAAAGGGCGTAGCCGTGGGCATTCCTGTACCGATATGCTCATGCGGCGTGCTTCCCTTTTACCGTGGATTGGTTGAAAAGGGCGTTCCACCGGCGGCGGCTTTGGGCTTTCTGATTGCAACCCCTGAATTGGGAATCGATGCTTTCTTATTGTCTTTTCCGCTTCTGGGAGCAGACCTTGCCATCACACGCCTGGTGGTGGCGGCGGCAGTAGCTATTCTGACGGGTTGGCTGATCAGTGGATTCTTTGAGCGAAAAGAGTCAAAACCACCGAAGCAAGTTACGGTGGAAGAGGAGCCCGAAGACCTCGGTTCGTTTCGAGACAAAGTTCATAATTCCTTGCGCTTCGGCTTTGGTGAATTTGTGGACGATATTCTACCGTGGGTCATTCTAGGTGTAGGGATTGCGACAGTAGCCGAGCCCGTAATGGAGGCGGCGGCGTTTGGTTCGATACCTGACTTTCTAGAGGTGCCGCTTTTCGCATTGATCGGCATTCCGGTTTATGTTTGCGCCTCTGGCGCAACACCTCTTGGGGCTCTTTTACTCCATAAAGGACTTTCGCCTGGCGCATTGATTGCCTTTTTAATGACTGGACCAGCTACGAATGTGAGCACATTTGGTGTATTGCGTACAATGCATTCTAGCCGGGCAGCCTGGATTTTCGCCATCTCTGTTGTGAGTTTGTCGGTGGGCTCGGGTTGGCTGGTGAACAATCTACTGGCGGAAAATCCGGGTGTTGAACTTCATGCTTGGGCGGACGAACACAGTGCTTGGTGGCAAGAACTCTCGGTACTTTTGGTTGGTGTGCTTTTGGTGAGTTGTCTTTTGCGGCTGGGGCCTCGAGGATTCATCGCGATGATGGTTCCGGGTTTGCCGGTGAGCGTTACAGGTCAGGGAGCAGCTTGTGGTCATCACCATCACGACCACGGACACGACCATCATCACGGACATCATCACCACGACCATGATCATGATCACCATCACGGACATCATCATCACGACCATCATCATGGTGAACAGCACCATCATGGATAAGAAGTTGTTAGATTTCGGTAGCTTACTCTTGCACAGCTCAGCTTTGCCTGTTAGGGGGTGAGAGGTATTATGAGTGAAGAAGTAGAAAACATTGAAGCTCACGACATCGTCGATTGCAAACACGAGCCTAACTCCTTCGCAGGCAGTCCAGACCGTGTGATTGAGCGAGCTGCAGCGCTTCTAAGAGCAGCTGGTGATCCGGAGCGATTACGGCTCTTGGAACGACTCGGACATGCCGAAGCCTGTGTCGGTGAGTTAGCGGAGGAGCTGGGCTGGGGTATGCCTACGATTTCTCAGCGTTTGAAGGTTCTCCATCAAGAAGAATTGATCTCTCGCCGCCGTGAAGGCAAGCACATCTATTATTCACTTAGCGACGACCACGTTCGTAACTTGTTGAATAACGTTATCGAACACGTCTCCGAGCGCCGCTGATTTTCTTCAGCCCGTTTTCAGCCCGTTGTCTTAGGCGCCTTCTGATTGCTTTGTTCCGTAAGCCAAAAGGTTAAGTAACTTTTCACCCAGTTTGGCTGCGGTCGTTGTGGGCGGTTTCGGTTCCACATTCTCGAGTTTGTTTAAAAGAGTTTGAGCATAATCCGGTGCCCAAAGGTGAACCAGTTCTGCGATGATTCCCAATGGCATCATCACCCGTGGTTGGCCGGTGATAATCGCTTCGAGTGTGCGTTCGGCGGCTGAGTCTACGTGCATCGCCGTGACACTCTTATAGAGCTCTGTGGGTGAGATCATAGGTGTTCTTACCAGTGGCAAGTAGACCTGTGTCATTTTGATATTTTGGTCTTTGAGCTCAGCGGCCATACATCGGCTGGCTGCATCCAGTGCAAGCTTGCTGGCAATATAGGCAGAGAATTTCGGTGTGCGAACTTGGCAGCCCATGGTGAGTATATTCAGTATATGACCTTCGCCTCGTTCTTGCATTCCTGGAAGAAAGGCCAGGATGAGACGAATGGAGCCGAAGTAGTTGAGATCCATCGTCCGCTTAAAATCATGCAAACGGTCCGTAGACTCTGTTATCGGTCTTCGAATGGACCGACCTGCATTGTTGATCAGGATATCGACGCCACCGAGGTCATTTTGAATACTCTCTGTTAGGCGTTGGCTATCGTCGTCTTTACTCAAGTCGCAGGTATAAATTTCCGCATGACCACCGTGTCTAGCCACCTCTGCCTGGGCATCGAGGAGCTTGTCCTCAGAGCGCGCAACGAGAATAAGTCGAGCACCTGTAGGGGCAAGTTGCCTTGCCATAGAAAGTCCTATCCCGCTGCTGGCGCCGGTAATCAGGATTCTCTTGCCATTCGAGGCTGCACATAATTTGGCCATAAAGTCTGAGTTGTAATTCATAACCACTCCATACAGGCAGTTTGTTGAGGGTGTTTTAATGTGGGGCAGTCAACGCAATGAGTCAAGAGCATTCGGCTGCATAAGCTTCAGCTTTGCCGGCCTAACTCGGTTCAATTTAGGCCGATGCTGGAATCCAGAATTCAAACCGAGCGCCGCCCAAGACTGATGTATTGCTGACGTTAATGGTGCCATTGTGTAACTTGGCTATCTCAGCGCACATCGCGAGCCCAAGCCCTGTTCCCTTACCGGGCTCTTTCGTCGTGAAGAATTGCTCGAAAATTTGTTTTTGGAGTTCAGCCGGAACGCCTGCGCCGTTGTCGGATACCGCAAGTGTTATACCTGGGGCCCCATCTCGCTCTTGTGCGAAGCTCTCAACTTTCATTTTAGGACTTTCGAAACTACCGGCTTTACGTTGTTCGAGATGATTGGATTGACTGGCATCGGAGGCGTTGACTATTAAGTTGATGATGACTTGGCCAATCTTACTACGGTAACAGCTGATAAGTGGGAGTTCGCCGAGCTCTTGTTGAAGATCAATACTGTACCTTCGTCCAGCCGTTAGCACCAATGCTTCTTTAATGATTTCGTTTACACAGACCCCGCGAGTAGGGAGAGATTCCTGACGACTTTGGGTCCGGAGGGCATTGGTTATTTCGAGGAGTTTATCCACTGAGGTACGATTGGTGCGCTGGGTGATTTCCAATTTCTCGACCTCTTGCAAGAGGGATTTAGACTTCTTGGAGGTTCCAGCAGCGGCCTGAATCGCGTTACTGAGCCTTCCGGTTGCTTCTTCTTGGATATCGATTGCGTTGGATATAGCGGACACAGGGTTAACAATCTCGTGTCCGATACTTGCTACCATAATACCAAGCTGGGACAACTTTTCGTTTTGACTCAACAATGTTTTGGCATGTTGAATTTCGCGGTTGCTCGTTTCAACCAGTTCAGCGGTTTGTCGATTCACTTCTTTCTGTAGGTTTTTGGTTAAGTGTTCGGCTCGATGAAACGCGCGTGAGAAATTGTTTGTGAGAATAGAGCTTTGTAAGACGACGAACGCTACAAAGGTGTAGTGAATGATAAAGGTCGTTCGAATAATGTCTTGTGCGTGAAGCGTATCATTCAGTGCACCAGCCAGAAGGATACAGAAAGCAAGGCAGACTTTTGCGGCGGCAGGTTCGCCATGTTTTATCTTTAGAGCCAAATAGCCGAATAAGATTATGGAGCAAATAAAGAGGTGTATTTGGTAGATGTGCAATTGCTCAGCGTATACCAGGGGCGATGTAAATACCGTGAGTAAAATCAGGCTGAGGCCAGATAATCCAATCCAACGAAGATTCTTTAAGGCCAAGTTGCTCGGCAAAATAGCTTGAAGGAAATATGCGCAACCCATGACTCCCAAAGGGATGCTTATGAATTCTAAAGCAACCAGCAATTCAAAGCTTCCTGTGAAGTCATCAGAGCCAGAAATCTGCGGAATTCGCGCGGTGACGATGTTTCGTAAAGCTAAGGCACAGCACCAAAGTGAAAATGCAATAGATGCTTTGTCTTCTCGACGATGTAGAAACACGAGGAAATGATAAAGCGCCGTGAGCAGAAGAATTCCTACGACGGTTGAATTGAGAATCAGTCGGGAATGGTATTCTCGTTTGATTTCGCTGATGAGCCCCAATTGAGGAGCATCCAGAAATCCGGCAACGGGGTAGTTGAAATTGCTGGATTGAATCTCGATGCGGAGATGCTTTATTCGACTCACGCCGATGGTGGCGTAATCTTCAACCCACTTTGCAAGTGCTAGGTCTTCAGAGATTGCCGGCACGCCTTGGTAGGTTTGACTTATGAGGTTTCCGGTTTCGCGATTGTAGATACTCCACTTTGAGGAGGTGCTACCGGTGCCGACGGTTAAACCGAGCGTTGTTGCGTCGAGATCATCGGGTAGAATGACATCAAGGGCATAGGTGGCGTAGCCTTGGGTCTTGATACTTCTTCCAGAGGCGGACTGTGTCTCGTTTTGCCAAAGCCCGGGCATCGTGACGAGGTCTGGATATAGTTCGGTTAAGTTCACCCGAGCGTCTGGCGATTGAAGAGATTGCCAAGCAACTCGCCACTCTCCCTTTAGCTCGATGGTGGGGATGTGATGAAAATCCCAGTCTTTTAGGTTGAGTATACCGTTGCTCGCTTGTGGTGGAGCGCCGGTTGGGGCCGCCAAAAGCACTCCGGCAAAGCTGATCACGATGGTTATGATAATGCTGGCTATACGGTACATCGGCTCAATATGTTTATTGTTGTTGATTGGATATAGAGTATTGTAGGTCGGGTCTTTATCGCAATGCTCATTGGGCAATCGCTGCAATTATGGCGCTATCGGTGACTTTTCAGTTGTGTGTAACCCCTCGGATTTCAAGAGCTAAAGCAGAAAACGACCGATTTTGTGAATGCTTCGCTTGCTACACGGAGTTCGTTGTGAACTAAAGCTCAATTGTCTTAAACAATGGAGAGTCGCAACATGCCTTTAGAGACAAATCTATCCAAGAAGCTTGGACTTAAATACCCAATCGTTTCCGCCCCGATGTTTATCATTTCAAATAAAGAGATGATTGTTGCCGCTGCCGAAGCTGGAATTTTGGGCACGATGCCAACCTTAAATGGTCGAACCGCTGAGGCGTTACGCGCTGATGTTGAATGGATCCGCGAGCGTACGGACAAACCCTTTGGTTTGAATTTGACCATTGGTTTAACGGAACCAGAGCGCCGCGAAAGCGATATGCAGCTTATCGAAGAGTTTGAGGTGCCGGTCTTGATTACAAGTTATGGCAACCCCACTGAATACGTGAAACGAGCGGCCAAACGGGGAACTGTTGTGTTTCATGATGTAATCAATTTGAAACACGCGAAGAAAGCACAAGAAGCGGGCGTGGACGCTATCATCGGTGTTTCCGCCGGAGCCGGTGGCCATGCTGGTCAAATTTCACCCTATACTTTAATTCCGTATTTGCGGGACAACTTGGATGTACCGATTATTGCTGCAGGCTGTATCAGCACCGGCGAGCAAATCGCTGCGTCCTTGGCCTTGGGAGCTGAGCTTGCTTACATGGGA
>CAZZDT010000170.1:0-6992 GCA_964652435.1 uncultured Bdellovibrionales bacterium | reverse complement strand
TCAAATCCTCCTCGTAGCGTTTATCGGCCTCATCACACTCCCCAATCATCTTCTGGATGAGTTTCTCGTTCTCGGTCGTCACCGCGAGCTTCCCGCGGTCGATGACCGGCTGATTCATATGGGCAATGATGCCCTGGTCAGCCACAGCACTGGAGCTGGTTGAAGTCAGCGCGGGATAATATTGCGGGCTTCGCATATACGATTGAGCAACCACTCGGCGGTTACCACATTCATCCACCGCCTCACCGTGAATGATGGTTAAACCCCACCGACTGTCTTGGGGTACAGAAAAGCTCTCGGAAGTATTGGTTCCGTTAACCCCTTGATCAACATCGTTGATGCTCAACGATGTGACATAACTTAGCGAATCACTCACGCTACCGTTCACAAAAATTTGCTGGTCACCGTTACCGCCAGACTGCAACATCTCGGCTCGAAGAGGCGTATCCACATCAAGACGAGGTGGCGTTGAATCAACCCGTACATTCAAAACAAACGGTTCAATGGTGCTCTCAGGATGCTGCTCGCTTACAACCTCCACGGTGAGGTCATAGTCTGCTTCCGCCAACAAGCGGTAGGTGCCATCACCCATGGACACGAAGCCATCTTCAGGAATGGACGTTACTTGGACCGAAGCATTGGGGACAACATTGCCCCAATAATCGTAAACCACCCAATCGATTGGGATATCGCGGTCTTGCCAAAAGCAATCTTGATCAACTGCATCCACGCCCCACGAAAAAGGCAAACCTGGAACAACCGTCACAATGGCCGGAGACTCATCACCACCGGTATAACCCGGCGTTGTACAATGGACCCAATATTGTCCCGTCACCGTAGCGCTAAAATCCATATCGCCCATGACCAAGCCATCGTACGAAGCTCCTTGAGCAAGAGACGGAACAACAGTCACAGCGGTCGCAACATCTTCCAACGGATTTCCATACACATCAGAATAGGTGCAGCTCACCCCAACGACCTCAGTTGGCGAAACAACATCGGCAGTTATCACCGTCTCACTTTGCGCAGGGATACCTGCTAAGACCGTTAGCTGCTCAGGGGTCACATCGACAACACCGCTATCAAGCTCACACTGGACCGGGTAGGTTCCAACCAAGGTCCCTCGTAGAACGTAATGGCTTGCGATGCCCTGATTGTTTTCAAGCAATGTATCCGTGGCGATTTTAAATTCGCGAACGTCGATGGTTGTCTCGTTTCCGTAGGCATCAAACATTTGGCAATCAACAGCCACGGGGACACCGGCGATGGCGCTGGTGGTTTCAAGCTGCGTTTCAACCGCTACGGGCTCTGCCGCTTCCACCGTAAAGCTCGAGCCGACGATATCTGTGACCGCGTTGTCCGCCGTTCCACAGAAAACCAAATATTCTCCCACGGCCGTTGGCGTTACGGAGAAGACCCCGTTTTCTTGCGCTTCAACTTCCAAAGAAGGTGACACGCGAGCCACCAACTCAAGTACCGAAGCACCCACGCCGTCTTGAACACCAAGCAGCTCACATTGGATGTTAACGGTTTCACCAGCTCGAACATCGGGATTTAAAACTTCAGTGGTGACAATCCAGCTACTTCGGTCCAAAGGCACGGTGTAACCGTCCGGCAAATCCATACCGGGTGAACGGGTTCCGCAAGCAGCCAAAACAAGAATCGATACGATGGGGAGGTATTTCTTGAACATGATAATGACCATAACGAACCCAACCTGATTCGGCATGGCGCAGCGCGTCACTAACCACTATATCTTGACCCCGGGCAGCGCGGATGATTTTCTGCCCTTCTAGGAGAGCTAAGGTCTTGCAACTGAACGAAAAATTTGGCGATTACACGCTTTTAGAGCAGGTTGGCATCGGCGGAATGGCCGAGGTGTACCTTGCCCGCCGCACAGGCATGGCTGGCTTTGAAAAAGACATCGTCATCAAGCGGATCCGGCCCCACCTCACGGAGCAAAGAGCCTTCGTAAATATGTTTTTGGGTGAAGCTAAACTGGCCGCTCAACTCATCCACCCCAACATTGTTCACATCTATGATTTGGGCCGAATCGAAGACAGCTACTTCATCGCCATGGAGTATGTGGCCGGTCAGGATATGAGTGCCATCATCCCGAAAATCAAAGAACGGGGTATTCATCTACCGGTAGAATATGCATTAAAAATAGGTAGTTCCGTTTGCGAAGCACTCAATTACGCCCACAATCAAAACGACACCCAAGGAAAGCCACTGCAGATTGTTCACCGAGACGTGTCCCCTGAAAACATCCGAATTGCGTGGACCGGAACTGTTAAAATCTTGGATTTTGGTATCGCCAAAGCAGCCACCCAAATGCACGAAACCAAGGCCGGTGAGATCAAGGGCAAGCTTTGCTATATGTCTCCGGAACAGGTTCTTGGTAAGGACGTTGATCGTCGTTCCGACATCTTTGCCCTTGGCTGTGTTCTCTACGAAGCGCTTACAAGTTTTAAACTTTATTCTGGCAGTAACGATCTCGATATCATGAATCAGATCATCGACGGCCGGATTTATCCGCCCAGCTACTTTCGAGATGAGATCCCAGCTCGAGCTGAAGAGATCATTATGAAAGCGCTGCAAAAGGATCGGAAAAAGCGCTACCAAACTGCCCAAGAAATGCAGATGGACATCGATGACTTCTTAGCTCAGAACGAATTCACGCCTTCAAACATGCACTTAGCAAACTTTTTGAAGCAGCAGTTCAAGGATGAGCTCGCTGACGAACAGCAGCGTCGTCGCCTCGATACCCCGACCGGCACCCAAGCAGCGAAGAGCCCGCCTCCGCCGCCAAGTATCTCCGCCGTTACCTCGCATTCGACCCCTTCGAGCCAACGGCTTGGACGCCAACTTACTCCCACCACAACAGAATTGCAGCTGACAGTTGCTGGTGACACCGTAGAGCGGCTGGAAAGGCTCGCCTCTAAGCGGAAATTAAGTCGAGAAGAAGTTCTGCGCGACATCGTCGAGCATTACCTTAAGTATCACTGACATCCCGGCTCCACAGCTCTTACAACCCTATTGTGTCGTACTGGTAAACCGGTCATCATTTACAAACCGGCACCGAAGACTGTGTCTGAACACACCAGTGGGCGACTTATGAGTAAAAAAATTCTGGTTATCGATGATGACGACAATATTCAGAAACTGCTGACACAACTGCTCAAGTCGTTGAAGCACGAAGAGGTCCATTGCGTTTCCACTGGCCTCGAAGCACTCGACTATTTAACCGATCATACGCCTGACCTGATTTTCCTCGACGTAGATATGCCTCGCATGGATGGATGGCTTCTTTGTGAGATCATCAACAACGTCAAACGCTGGAAAAAAATCCCGGTGGTTTTTCAAAGTGCGCTCGTGGGAAGCGAAAACATCAAACGCGGTATTTCCTTGGGCGCCCACTCCTACCTGGAAAAGCCATACACCCGAGAAGGCGTAAACGAAGTTGTTGAGGCTGTATTCAACACGAAAGTTCACGAAGCACCGGCCACACCTGAAATCAACATGGTGGTTAAACAAGTCGCGGAAGCAACCAAGCAAACCTTCAACTTAATGCTCGGTGCTCAAACTCACATCCTAAAAGTAAACAATCTAGAGGCACAAGGCGTAGACCGAAGCTTTGATTTCGCCGGTAAAATTCCAGCAGAAGGTGTTGCAGATATTGAAATCAGCATGGGTTGGTCCAGAGATTTGGCCGCTTCTGCGGCATGTGCGCTCATGCAGATGGAACCAAATGAATTAGATGACGAGTTAATCTTGGACAGCATGCAAGAGATTCTCAATATGGTACTGGGTTCAGCTGTCCGTATCATCGGCAAGACATTCCCGGTAAAACTATCTCTTCCCACGGGTGGGCAAGATTGCGGTATTCCTTACAAGGAAACGGCTCGTCACAAATTTAAAGTAGAAGTCAAAACCAGAAATTGGATATTCCCTATCCTTGTAACCGTGGTCCCACCGGAGCAAATGCAAGAAGCAGCCTAAACGTCGTGCAGTGATTCACCTTCGACGATCTTCTCTGAGCCGCTATCTAACAGCCCAAAATGGACCACAGCCCGAGCAAGTTGAACATTCGTAATTGAACGGTAACGGTTTCTCAAGCGCCGTCCACCAAGCAAACCAAGAGTCCCTAAAAGTCCGTCACTGAGCGCTGCGCCTACCCGCTCCATGGGTCGGTTATCATCTCGGCCTGCCCCCGTAATAAAGGATGGCCGGATGGTCACATAATTGGCGTAAGACTTCTCTAATGACGATTCTATGCGGTGTCTCACTTTGAGATAGGCACCCTTAGCACTTTCACCTGAACCGGCCGAAGACAGGTAGATAAATCGAGGCGTTGCGTTCATTTTTAGGCCCGCCTCGAAAAGTTCCATCGTCAATCCGTAATCAACCGTTTCGTAGGTGTTGAGACTGGCATCGCCTCCGGCCCTCCCCACTCGTTTGGCCCGTGCCTTGGTGGTACCCAAGAGAGCAAAAATATGGGTGGGATTTAATTTTTCAAAATGAGAATCAAATGCCTGGGCTCTCCAAGGCGTGGTGTCTAAAGTCAATCCGTGCTGGGACGCATACTCTCCCCAGCGATCTAGGTCTGAGGAGTCGGGACGAACATGCATATGGGTTTCAATGCCTTTTTCGCCTAATAAACGGGCCACTTCGCGACCGGTATAACCCGTTGCTCCGGCTACAAATGCTCGAATGGTGGGAGCCTTCGACATGTCTTGGTATCCTAACGAACCCCGCGGCGACGTTCGCGCTGCGTACGTTGGCGATAAAGCGTATTTAATCGCTCCACAGGATCGTAAGCCTCGACCCCGGAAGCCTCAGGATGATGGGCCAACCAAACGGTATAATCCGTGATGAGTTCCATCATTTTTTCCCAGGCGCTTCGATCACTGTAAGCGGTGGTGAACATCTCAGCCACTTCCCAAATACCGGGAGCCAAACGACTGAATTCCTTAAGACCCTCGCGTAAAATCTCCTGTTTGCGGGTATTTATGAGACCAAAGAGCCCTCGCGAGCGCATATGCGTTCCGTAAAACAAAAGGGCCCAGGCTCGGTAAATCCGGGCGCCAGGTACCACACCGGCCAAAGCCGCCATTTCCGCGATGAAAGTCTCCACCCGCTGAACGTCACGCCGCGTATCCAGACGAAAGCCGCCCGATGGGCTCGGTAATGGATACATAAAGTTGTCGCCAAAAAAGTCCTGCAAGGCCAATCCATAACGTCGAAACTCAAGTTCAGAGGCCTGCGCCACCTCGGGCTGAGGCTCACCAGGAAGATCCGGTTCCGGCTCTTCCTCGACAATTTCAACATCGGAAAGATCGTCTATGGATATTTCGTCACGGCCGGGCTCAAATCGGGGATCCACGCCAACGATGGATTGTTCAAAGGCTTGCCAGAGCTCGACGAGCCCCGGCTCAAGTCCCACAAGCTCTTCCCGATAGAGATTGTAGTGAGAGTTAGCTCTTAAACGTTCCAGTAAGTACGGAAAATGGGATTGCGCTTCCCCATCACCGTGATTCGCCGCTAAATCATAGCAAAGCAATGCGGCTGCAACTCCAGAAGCTTCATCGGCCCGGCGGCTCAGATTTTCGTAATATCTTTGAAGAATTTCACGATCCTGAGCATCCTCAGAATAGCATTGTCCCAACACTTCGCCTGGTGACAAACGAGCGGTCGCTTCGTGAAAGTCGGCTAAATCCATGGATTCAAGATTCGTCGGCCACAGCAACCAACTCTTCGAGGCTGGTATTGTGTAAAGTGGCCTGCATTTGGCTGAGTGCGGCGTTAAAACGTGACCGAATTTGATCGGCGCCTACAATATCTAACCGATCGGCTGCCCCTAAACGCTCATTCAGATAATGGATCTGCTCGGGCGCCCCTTCTAAGACCTCGATCACTTCTCCCATGGATATTTCAGCCGGTGTCTTGGCCAATAGATACCCACCGTGAGGTCCGCGCACACTTTTAACAAGCCCCGCAGCCCGCAGCTGTACCAATAACTGGCGCAAGTAATCTTCTGGAATCTGCTGGCGCTCAGCAATTGCGTGAATTTGAACGGGTTTTCCCAATTCAACGCTTGCCGCTAAGAACACCAGAGCCCGAAGGCCATAATCACCCCTAGAACCATCTTTCATAAGGCTTCGATACTATGAACGGGCCGGTGCAGAGTCAAACCCAAGAGAGGACTCTTCGGCCTCATCGAGGCCCAAAATACACGTAAAGCGCGTAAACTCTCCTCAAATAGCCCCAAAGTGCCTTGCGACCGCGGATCTAAAAATTTTGAACCGTCTGAACCGAAGGATTCGATTCCTCCCTATCCCCTTAAAAACGCGAGTTTCTTGCGAGAGTTTCCATTCGCTTTAAACTGAATAACGATTTTTAATTTTGCATGAGTCTAAGTGGTTATTCGTGACCACAGGACGGTAAGGGGCGTGCCCATGGCACGAGAAAAATTCTGTGTAGGAATTGATATTGGGGCCAGCGGAGTCAAGCTCTGTCAGGTCAAGCGCAAAAAGGATGAGTTCATCCTTGAGCACTACGGACACGTGGCTCTTCCACCCGCGACCATTGTAGATGGTGCGATGATGAACCCGGCACGTATTGTAGACGCCATCAAAGAACTGGTCTCGACCCATCGCATTCGTAACAAACGGGTCGCTTTTTCGGTATCTGGGCACTCGGTGATCATAAAAAAGATCTCTTTGCCCCAGATGACGCGGCAAGAACTCGAGCAATCCATTCAGTGGGAAGCCGAACAGTTCATTCCATTCGACATCGCAGACGTGAATATCGACGTCCAGGTACTCAATGAGCACTCCGCTCAGCAAGGCCAAATGGACGTTGTCTTGGTCGCTGCGAAAAAAGACTTCATCGACGAATACACTTCAGTGGTCACCGACGCGGGCCTCGAGCCAGTTGTTTGTGACGTAGATGCATTCGCCATCGAAAATATGTTTCTTCAGAACTACGAA
>CAZZDT010000169.1:0-7041 GCA_964652435.1 uncultured Bdellovibrionales bacterium | reverse complement strand
AGCACCCTAAAACAGCGCAAAAGCTGCTGCAAAGGGTTCCTCGTCTAGAAGACATTGCAGTCATGGTGGGCAATCAACACCGCTCCTTTGGCAAACAAGACACTAACCGGCACATCCTAGAAGACAACCGTCGTCTCTTGGGTGCCAATCTTTTACGCCTGAGCATCGATACTGCCCGTCTACTCTCAAGCGGACTCAATCGCGAGGAATGCATCGCGGCTCTGGAGCTACGACCTCAAGCGTACGACCCACGGATGCTGGAGGTTTTGCATCAATTGCCTCTGGATCCACCTCCGGCAGCACTTGTGTCGGTTCCACTTGATGAACTCGACGAAACCATGACCATTGATCAAGATGTGAAAACTCTGGATGGGTTGGTCGTCATTCGAAAAGGCCATGAAGTTACCGAAATGGTCCGTGAACGCCTGGATCGTTTTCACAAAGGCGTCGGTATTCGTGAACCTATTCGTGTAAAAGTTCCTCGATCACCTTGATTTTCTTGAAAATTTGCGGATTTAGACCCTTCATGTTAGCGTTTTTTAATGGGAATCTATCGGTTTGACGGGGAGGTCAACCATGCCGGATCTCGCAACACTTATTGGTCTACTGGGCGCCTTCGGAATCGTTGGTTACGCAATTAGTCTTGGCGAGGGCGGTGTTATGCTCTTCGTCAATGTTCCCTCACTTCTCGTTGTCCTGGCTGGTAGTATTTTCGTTGCCCTCATGAAGTTTGGACTGGGACAATTCCTGGGGGCTATCAAGGTTGCCCTCCAAGCCTTCTTCTTTAAATCTGCCGATACGAGTGAACTGATCGAGCTTAGCGTCAACTTGGCCAACAAGGCACGTCGTGAAGGTATTTTGGCCCTCGAAGAAGAAAATGTAACCAACCCCTTCTTGAAGAAGGGAATTGAATATTTGGTCGATAACGTGGATGGACAAGTTATCAAATCCACACTTACCAAAGAGATGTTTCAAGCCATGGACCGCCACGAAGGTGGGATCAAAATCTTCAAAGCCATCGGGGATGTTGGCCCAGCCATGGGAATGATTGGTACCCTGGTTGGTCTGGTCCAGATGCTTGCAAACATGGAAGACCCAAAAACCATTGGCCCTGCCATGGCGGTCGCCCTACTCACAACGCTCTACGGTGCTATGTTGGCCAATATGTTCGCTCTTCCAATTGCGGATAAACTCACCATGCGCAACAACGAGGAACGTGTGACCAAAATGCTTCTGATTGACACGATTATCTCTATCCAGTCCGAGCAACACCCACGGATTTTGGAAGAAAGCCTCAAGCCCTATCTAAGGGCCAGCAAACGCGACAAGGGCGACGAGAAAGCGGCGTAAGAAGGAATTTAAATGGTTGATCATACACCAGCGCACGAAGAGTCTAAGGTAGCCAACGAGGACATTCCATCCGATGCGGCAGCATTTGAAGCGGTGGGAGACCGAATTCTTAAAATCATTGAAGCCGTCCTCGTAGCCCACGCCGAGCATCGCAAAGCGGGCTTGGCGCCGATGGAAGTACGCGAAGTCATGGCGGCTCTTCGCAACGTGCCTGGGCTTATGCCGAAATTGCTTCACGGGCTTATCGAACCCGGTCAGGTCGTCAAATACGTTCGAGATCCTTTTACCCGTGCACTGGTGCAACCGTTTGCGCATCTTTTCGATACGGCTCCCGGACAATCCTTAGAGACCGGTGCCCTCTCTCGTCGAATGCTTCCCGGATTTTTCATTGCCATCCGGTTGATGGTTGGTGGCGAGACCTATGAACGCGCTCAAGCAATCTGCGAATCCACCCTCGTCCGGCATCGAACTTGTCCCGAAGACTTGGGAACGCTTAAGTTCTGGGATGAACTTTATGACGACCCTGAAATTGCGGAGGTCGTCGCCGAAATCTACAGCCGCGTTCTCTTGCGCCTTACCATGTACGAAAAACGCAAAGCTTGGTTTATCAAAATGGTAAACAGCCAACTTAGCGCCATTGAGTCCGTTGAGGAAAATTCAGCCGAGGCAAGCTGGCGCTTCGAAGTGAACCACTTCAAACAAGTCTTTGAAACCATCGCGTTAGCTCCTGACTCTGGGGATTTGGCCCCCGCGCTCTCACGCTACATCAGCGATAATCTTGATGACAAAAGCCTCCAAGAGGCTCGAGAAGTCGTTGCTTGTATTGCCCGCGAAACCTAAGCCCGAAAAACAATCGCATTATTAATCACTTACAAGCCGCCTTCATTTATTGTTGACGCCACGCGTTAGCGCGTTTACCCTTCCCTCTCTTAAAGGGGGATCTTGCTATGCAAATTCAATCAATTATCGAAGAACTGCCCGCGGTACGCTCACGGGTAGAGATGGTGGTCAAGAAACTGCCATCGGTCATCGAAGGACTCAAATACCTTCGTAAAACAGACAAAGAAGAAGCTCTATCTATTGGTTCTTATATTGAACGCAATGCAGAGCTCTATCCGCATTTTCCTGCGGTGCTTTACGAGAACCAAAGCTTTAGCCACAGCACTTTCAATGCGTGGGTGAACCGCTATGCCAATTACTTGGCATCCGAGGGCATTCGTAAAGGTGACATCGTGGTGGTTCTTTTAGAGAATCGCCCGGAAGTTCTGGTATCTGTAGGAGCACTGGCAAAGCTCGGGGCGGTAGCATCCTTAATCAACACCAATCAACGCCGAGAAGCGCTGATTCACAGTATCAAGCTCTCAAATCCCAAAGCGTATATCGTTGGTGAAGAGCTTTACCCAGCATTCTCGGAAGTACTCGATGAACTGCCACGGGAAAATGAGCCGCTCTTTTTCTTACCCGACACCGGTAAGCTGGAGGTTCCAGAAGGCTTTACGGACTTGAATCATGCCAGTGACCGAGCATCCGGAGAAAATCCGCTGACCACCGGTCGTGTACGCATGAAGGATCCGTGCTTCTATATTTTCACATCCGGCACAACGGGACTCCCGAAAGCATCTATCATGACCCACTTTCGGTGGGTCAAAGCATCGGCAGGGTTCGGTTTCTGTGCACTTCGGCTCCAACCAGGCGAAGCCATTTACACGGCACTTCCGCTCTATCACAACAACGCCCTAACGGTTTCGTGGTCATCGGCCTCTGCCGGAGGCGCGGCCATCGCATTGCGACGCAAGTTCAGTGTGAGCCAATTCTGGGACGATACGCGTAAGTTTAACGCCGTAGCAGTCTGCTATATTGGTGAACTTTGCCGATACCTCCTGAATCAGCCACGTCGTCCAGAAGACGCCCACAACCCAGTCCGACGCATCGTTGGCAACGGTCTGCGGCCGGATGTGTGGATGGAGTTCAAAGAGCGCTTTGATATTCCTGAAGTCTACGAATTTTACGGAGCCAGTGAGGGCAATATCGCCTTTATCAACCTCTTTAACCTGAACTGCACCATTGGTTTCTGCCCACTTCCCTACGCTATCGTGAAATACGATTTGGAGAAGGACGAACCTCTAAAAGACTCCTCCGGTCATTTTATCAAAGTTGGTAAAGGTGAAACGGGGTTACTCTTGGGACAAGTCACGAAAAAGACTCCTTTTGATGGTTACACCAATAAAGAAGCCAGCGAGAAGAAACTCTTTCGTAACGTATTCGAGCAAGGGGATCTCTGGTTTAATTCAGGCGACCTGCTCAAGGACATGGGTTTTCGCCATGCCCAATTTGTTGACCGCCTAGGGGATACCTTCCGCTGGAAGGGTGAAAATGTCTCCACAACGGAAGTGGACGAAGTAGCCAATGGTTTTCACCAGGTAAGTGAAGCCACAACCTACGGCGTTGAAATTCCAGGAACGGATGGGCGTGCGGGAATGATCTCTTTGGTGCTGAACGTGCCGCTAAAAGAGTTCGATGCCCAGGCACTGAGCCAAACACTTAAGAACGCACTGCCAGCCTATGCCCTTCCGGTATTTATTAGGCTGCGTTCTGAGCTAGAGGTCACGGGCACCTTCAAGCACCGCAAGGTTGACTTGAAAAAGCAGGGTTTTGATATCAAGACCTTAAAGGACCCCGTCTACGCTTGGCTACCGGGCACCGACGGCTACCAGAAGCTTACCAAGAAACGCTTCGACGAAGTGATGGCCAAGAAAGTTCGGTTCTAACCTAGCGACTCAAACCAAAAAAAAGAGGGCCTGAAGGGCCCTCTTTTTATATCTAGTCTTCTATGCTGCTTGCTATCAAGTAACGAACTCACTCGACATCCGCTGCATCTGCTCGCAAGCACCTGAAATATTGTTCGCCGCGTCACGAGCACGCCCGGCTGCATCAACCGTTTCTTCAACGGTTCCAGCTACGTGAGAAATGCTATCGGCAATCTCTGTGGTACCACCGGCAGCCTCGTGCAAATGACGTCCCATTTCCTGGGCCGTAATCGTTTGCTCCTGAACCGCAGTCGCAATGGTCGTCTGATATTCATTCACCTGCGTGATGATATCTAGAATCTGACCAATCGCGGTAACCGCTCCGTCCATATCTGTCTGAATGGCCGTAATCTGCTGGGTAATCGACTCGGTCGCCTTGGTGGTTTCCTTCGCCAACTCCTTAACCTCAGTCGCAACAACCGCAAAGCCCTTACCGGCTTCACCCGCACGGGCGGCCTCAATGGTTGCGTTCAAGGCGAGCAAGTTGGTTTGCTCTGCAATCGAACTAATCACCTTAACAACCGACCCTACTTCTTTACTGGTTGTATCGAGCTGGTTAACGGTTTCTTTCGTTGTTTCAGCAATTGCCACCGCCGACTGAGCAACTTCCGAAGCCTGCCGTGCATTGATTGCAATCTCGTTGATGTTCGAACCCATCTCCTCAACGCCAACCGCAACGGTCTGAACGTTTTCACTCACCTGCGACGCTGTGGCCGACAGACGACTGGTCTCTGAAGACGACGAAGCCGCATCGTGAGCCATTTTATCGCTCGTCGAGGCCAATTCACCGATGGACGCCATCAAGGAATTGCTGGAACTCGCTACAGTCTCAACCAGCGTTCTCACACCGCGCAAACCTTCTCGAGCTTGGTTCACCTGAGCTGACTGCCCCATTGACTGGAAGCGCAAATCGCCACGCCCTACGGCCTCAAACACACCGGTAAGACCATCGTCGCTGGCACCCTCGCCGCCCGATTTGATGATCCCAAATGCGGTAACCACGAAGCCCACCAGAAAAAGACCCGCGAGAGGCAGAGTATTACTCTTTTCCGAATCTGATGCTTCGGACTCTTCGCTTTCTTCTTCATCCTCATCTACTTCTTCGTCTTCTTCAGCAGCCTTCTCTTCAGCAGCCGAAGCTGGTGCCGTTACCTGGACGGTTCCATACATCACACCAGCAAGAGCAATGGCAGCTATTGCTAAGGCGCGGATTACACCGGACGAGAGGCCACCTGCCCCACTTTGACTTTCACCGAAATCGCTCATTTCTACCCCCGAGGTCATTGATGACGACGTTAACCAACGAAATCACCAAAACTTTACTAGATATTCAGGGGTTGGAGCGAGTTTTATTTCATAAAAACATTTCAGAGCGCGCAAAACCTTTAGTTGTCGCAAGCTTTGAGATAAGTCCCATCCATCTGAAACGAAAGAGTGAGACCAAATGACAGCATCCGACTGCCCCGTAGATGTAGATATTCTGGATACGTTACGTGAACTTGCAGACGAAGATACGCCCGATTTTTTTACGGATTTAGTAGAATCGTACGTCGCCGATGCCACACGGCTTGGCCAAGAGCTGATCGATGCCGTAGCCGCACAAGATATCGAAAAAGTTGCCCGTACTGCCCACACTCTGAAATCCAGTAGCGGTAATATCGGAGCTGGCAACCTAGCCGGCCTGTGTGCCGGTATTGAAAGTCAGGCGCGCAGTCAAAAAACACTCGATGGCACCGCAGAAAAAGCTGACCAAGTGGACAAAGAACTCAAATTGGTGGTCGCGTACCTCTCCACACAGATCTGACCAAGATTCCACAAAAAACTTCGTAAACCCGCCATGTTGCATGGCATCACCCCCGGCTTCTGATAAACTTCTCCCAGAGGTTAACAGGGGGATTTATGCGGGGACATTTCTCGACCTGGCGCGTTTTCTTTGCGGCGTTCTGGCTGATGGGCTGCGAAGCCGCCATCATCGAATCCGAAGAAGACACGTACGAACAAACCGAAAGTTGCGGAAACGGAATACTGGAGACAGGCGAAGCCTGTGATGACAGCAACCTGAGCAACCAAGATGCCTGTCTGTCTACTTGTGTGGTTGCCTCCTGCGGCGATGGATTTTTAAGAACCGACATCACCAACCCCTCTGACCCCGCATACGAATTCTGCGATGCGGGCGAAGCCAACTCCGACACCACACCCGACGCATGCCGTACCAATTGTGCCCTGCCCGGATGCGGCGATGGAATCATCGATTCCGGTGAAGAATGTGACGCTGAGCTATCGGATACAGTGCCCGACAGTTGTCGAACCAATTGCCAATTTCCCAGCTGCGGGGATGGCGTTACGGACACCGGCGAGGAGTGCGACGATGGCAATGATGTCGGAGGAGATGGTTGCTCTGCCGAGTGCAAGCTAAGTTTATGCGGTAACCAAATCATCGAAGGTGATGAAGAATGCGACGACGGCAATAACAACAACAACGACGACTGCCCCAACGATTGTGAAATCGCCCGGTGCGGGGACGATGTACAAGAAGGATACGAGGGATGTGACGACGGTAACACTGTAAATACCGATGCCTGCACCAATACCTGCAATGAGGCTACCTGTGGGGACGGAATCGTTCGCACCGACATCATCAACCCACAAGACCCTGGCTTTGAGGCTTGCGACCAAGGGGCAGCAAACGCCGATACCATGGACCAATGCCGAACCGATTGCTCCCTACCGAGCTGCGGAGACGGTATCCAAGACTCCGAGGAAGACTGCGACGACGGCAACACAAACAACTTTGATGCCTGCCCCAACGATTGTCGCTTCTCGAATTGCGGAGACGGGATCACAACCGGCAGCGAGGAATGTGATGACGGCAACGACAACAACT
>CAZZDT010000168.1:0-7064 GCA_964652435.1 uncultured Bdellovibrionales bacterium | reverse complement strand
CCGCCCATGACGGCTCGAGCTGGTCACCTTTACCCGACGGCCCCCACCCTTCTATCGAATGCCCCAATGGTTCACCGGCCGTATCCGTGGTCGACGGGCAACTCACAATCTTGGGACACTCCGGCAACAATGTGTGGATCAGCCAGTGGGATGGTGATGCATTCACAAACCCATCTGAGGCAATCGTGGCCACCGACGTAGAACAACTCGATTTCGCCCACATGATCTCAAATGCTGGCGGTTCAGCCGCGGTCTTCGTTCAAGACGGAAAGTTGACCACAAGAATCCTCGGAGACGACGGCTGGTACAAACCCGGCAATGGTCAACTCAACATGCGCCTCGACGAAGCCGAAGCCCAGCTGATCGACGCCGCCTTAAGCGAGGACGGACAACTGTCAGTGCTCTTCAGCGACTTTACGCCCCGCACCTTCGGAGCCGCCACTCGGCAAAATTACCTTACCCATTGGGATGGGACCACTTGGAGCCATACCAACCTGGGTACACTGGAGACAGCTCCCGTTGCCCTTGAGGTCAACGCCCAAGATAAGCCACTGGTGATTACCCAGAGCAATACCACCTTGAATATCCGAGAAGAACAATCAACCTTCGTACCGCCGGCCATCGTGCGGCCTGCTTCGGACAACCCCTGTGGCCCATTTGTCGGAGACATGGATGACCCCGCATCCGGCTTCCCTCAAACCTTGACTGAAACCGGCTGCTACACAGATGTGCCCGGGCGAATCATTGTTGAACACGCCATTCCTTACGACGTCAACGCCAACCTCTTCAGCGACACGGCGCTTAAGAGAAGATTGATTATCGTTCCAGAGGACACCTCAGCCACCTACACCGACATCGATGGCTGGGTCTTCCCCGTAGGAACCATCATCATCAAAGAATTCACCATTCACAGTGTAGTGGGTGATGTGACGTCCCCCGTGATTCCAATGGAAACACGGTTTATGATTCGCAACGAAAGCGCGGATTGGACCGTGGCCAGTTACAAGTGGGCATCAGACGGCTCAGAAGGCTTTCTAAGGGCCGATATGTCTGAAACCGACCTCTGGCCCGTCACAGATCCCAATGACCCGTCAGTTACCACCCACGAGCATATCTACCCAAGCCGCGGTCAATGCTTTCAATGCCACGGAACAGATCCTGACTTGGCAACCCTGGGACTTGAAACGGCTCAATTGAACCGACCCTTCGATTACAATGGCGTCATCAAAAACCAAGTGGAAGCTTGGATGGAGGCGGGCATGCTGAGTGATTCACCGAATACGCCAGCCAGCAGCCTCCCGTGGCATCCGTCGGCTGCAGATTCTACCGAGAGCTTGGATGACCGGTTCCGAGCCTACATGCACGTGAACTGCGCTCACTGTCACTTTTCCACGGAGGGCACCTGTGGAGATATGCGCTCAGCAACCCCCATCGAAGACAGCGGCATCTGTGACCAGGTCGATAGCACCGACATGATGGGATCCATGCTCTATCAGCGGGTGGTAGAACGATTCCCCATACCTATGCCTCAGCTTGGAACCAGTTATGCGGATCCTTTGGCCGTCGAGTTGGTTACGAAATGGTTAGAGACTCAAACAGATTGTGTAAATGAAGTTTCCGACGAGGAAGATGGAGATTAAAGGCCGCAAGTATCGGCGTCTGTAATATCCAGGTCTGCATAAGTTCCAAGACAAACCTCATGCAAATTGGGGCAAGCATCGCCGTCCACATCCAGTGGAGTCGCCGTATTCTGACGCTCTAGAATCAAAGTACGAGCCCAAGCTCTGGCACGATCCAACGGATCATCACTGATCACATTCACACCTTCTTGGGGTAAGTCGTTGACTGCGGAAGTCGTGTTGATGAGTTCAGCGGTCACTCCGTTATTGCTGAGCTGATGCTCAACATTGACCGTACCCGGCGCCACCGCACCATCAGACAAATCGATATAACTGATCATGTAACCCACATCAGCAGCCGGACCACCAATACCAGAATCTGCGGGCATGTAATAAGCGAGCAACAAATAGCGTTCACTGCCCTTTACAATATTCTCGCACACACCTTCTGCCGTATAATTGCTGCTGCTCACGGCCAAATCACAGGGTTGGTCCACGTGACCACTGACAAAGAGTGTAGCCTGAAGTCCGGCCAAGTTCGCCCAATCGCACGAGGTTATCGCTTCCTGAAAAGGAAACTGAAAGGAAACCTCAGAGCCCTCGTTCTCGGCGCCACAAGAAGCCAAAATCAAACAAAAGAGAAGAGTAGAAATTTTTTGCATCACGACGCCCTTACTTCCCGCTTATCCCAGTGGGATTTGGAGCTGATGTAATCACAAGATTGATGGTAGCCCCGGTGGAAACAGGCTCTCCTTCGGCAGTGCTTAAAAAATAAGCAGCTATACCACCACCGGCAATCGCTGCGGTCGTCGCCGCCCAAAACCAAACGGAACAATACATGGGCGCATCGTCAGCCTCGCATGCATCACCCGTTGCAGGTACCACCGGCGTGGTCAAAGCTTTTTGAGCATCGGATACCGGTTGAGCTTCAGGCGTTGCAGGTGTAGACGCCAAAACTTTCTCGACCGTTGGAGCATCTGGCAGCTGCGAGCCTTCACTGCTGCTCAAGACAACCGGACTGGTATCGGGAACTTGTTGACACGCTACAGCCTCGGTACCAAGCGTAAGAACTACCGGAGCGTCCGTTGAACCAAAGCGCGCCGGGCCGTTGCCATTCTCATCAAATACTTCGATGAAATATTGAATGCGTCCCTTCTTGAGAAATTTAGCGGGAATCTTTGCAACAAAATTATCTGAGCCCTCTTGGCGTTTAAACGGGCGGTTTTGCCACTTTCCGCGACCACGTTTGAATACCACCTTTGGGTCAAAAATAGGCGATGCATCGTAAAATCGAGCCACCACCTCGTAGGTCACACCCTTTTGGTACTGCTCACAGGGTTCATGAACTATTTGCGGAGCATCGTTGTCCGCCCAGGCAGGCATAGCACTCAGCATCAACGCTGCCGCCAAAACCATTTGAATCATACAAACTCTATTCACAGTACTTTAAACTCGTCTTTCCAATTTCAATCACATCACCGTCCAACAACTCATGACGCTCTACCAAACGACCGTTCACTCGGGTACCCGTTTTGCTGCGAAGATCCATCACAACACATAACGCTCCCTCTCGAACCACCTTGGCGTGAACCCTTGAAACTCCGCTTTCATCGATAACCAGATCCACAGAATCAAGCCGCCCAATTAATACTTCATCCACAATTAAGGGAAATACAACATCCTCTGTTGCGCTTGAACTTATCACAAGACGATTGGCCATGATCTCTTCCAGCTCGTTGCCAGCAAATGTCAGGAATTATCAACGTGCGATAAATCGCAATGTAATTCGCTGCTGCAAACCTTTTTTAGGGTTCAAAAGTTCAAAAACTGCTCGATTTGTCAGGTCTTGGTATCCCAGAGGAGTCTTCCCCAAACCGATGCCCTGATCCCCACGAACAATCGCCCAAGGCTCTGAATTTACTGAAAAAGATATCTCTGAGCCCGTCACACGATAACGAATGGTCACCTTAAATGGATTGGATTGACGATCATTACCGTTGCCAAATTGCAGGGTTCCAGTCGCGTTTTTTAGCTTGAAGGTCTGCCCTACCCCACGACCATTTAAGCGAATCGGTACGGGCGGTGTGGTCGAAACCTGCAAACTTCCGAGACCCACGACCGGCTTAGGTTTGGGTTTAGGCTTGGGTTGCGTCTCGGGTGCCGATGCAGCCACTTGAGGCTTGGGCTTTCTCACCGGCTTGGGCTCTGCCTTTGGTTGAGGGGTTGGCTGCGCTACTTTTTCTGGAGCTGGCTCAGGTTGGACTTCTGGCTTGGCCGCTTCGGGTTTCTCCGAAGGTGCCTCGGGTGCTTTGGCTACCTCAGACGCCTTGTCTTCAACCGCTTCGACCTTAATCACCTCAACGGTTTCGGCCTCACGAGCATCCCAAGTCATCCATGCACCGGCTAAGGCCACAAACACCAAACAGGCCGCAACAATCATGGTTCCAAGTTTTGAACCGCTCCCGAGTTGATGTTCGAATTGAGTTGCTTCCGATTCAGTACCCGCGTTGGCTAGACCACTGTCAGCAAAAACAGTTCGCTCTGCTTCAGACTCATACATCGGCTCAGTCAGAATACCGGTTTCATCAAGTCCTATTTCACCGCTGGCTTCAGCCACTTTTTGAAGAAGCTTATGCGCATCTTTCTCGGCAATCGTTGCATCAAGGTTAAAACCGCGACGCTCTTCTTCTTCTTCCCGCATCCGATTCAATTCTCGTGTTGTCGCAGAATCGGTCTCAAGAATCATCCGTTTCTCTTCGATGATCTGCTCACGAAAAACATCGTTCATATATTCCTGAAGACTCACGGGATGGCGGTCAATCACGCTCGTTTCAATCAACGCCCGCAATGCATTCCCAAACTCACGGCAAGACTGAAATCTATCGTCGCGATTCTTGGCAAGTGCCTTATCGATGATCTCCTGAAACACTGCATATTCAGGCTTGAAATCAGCCAATGGTGGCGGGTCGTGACGTTGAATAGCATCTAGCGAGAGAACCGCATTGCCCTTAGCAAACGGGTTTTTGTAGGTCAGCGCTTCATAGAGACAAATACCAATCGAGAAGATATCGCTGCGCGCATCTAATTCAAGAGCAGCACTTTGCTCGGGGGACATATAGACAAATTTCCCCTTGATGGTTCCGGTCTCAGTCTTGTGAGTCGCCATTTCACTTTTTGCGATTCCAAAATCGATAACCTTGGGTTCACCGGAATAAGAAATCAAAAAGTTATATGGGTTGATGTCGCGGTGAATGATGCCGAGTGAATCGCCAACCATGTCTTTAGCGTCATGTGCATAACCAAGTGCATCACAAAGCCGACTGATAATCTCTACAACCAGTGGCGCCGGAATCGGTTGGTCAATGGCCTTTGCATGATCAATGACCTCTTTGAGGCTTTTTCCATGCACATACTCCATAGCGATGTAGTAAACCGAATCGATTTCTCCCATGTCGTAAATTTGGACAATGCTCGAATGATTCAGTTGAGCGGCCACACGTGCCTCAGCGAAAAACATATCTACGTAGCGCTGATTGTCTGTGTGGTGAGACAGCATCCGCTTGATGACAAGCATCTTCTCAAAGCCCTCGGGTCCCGTGAGTTTGGCCAGATAAATCTCGCCCATCCCACCGGTAGCCAGTCTCTTAAGAAGAATATATTTTCCGAAGGTGGATCCTTCTGCGACAGCCATCGCGTTTCTCTCCGCTGGAGGTTGATAACCTCCTGAAATTTCAATGACTTGTACGAATCCTGCAGCCGTGGGTCAAGAGTTCAACCACGGGTTTTAACCAGAATCACATGGATTAGGATTCTTGTTCAGGTAGCCATTGCACCAAAGCATCACGAACCAGATCGCTCATGGTGTAGGGCTCTTTCGCGCGTCGTCTCGAACGCGAAAGGTCTTGTAATTGTTCAAACATATCAGGTGGTACCGTCACGGACATTTTTACGAAATCCGATTTCGGAAATCGTTTTTCCGCTTTCTCCACAGGCTTTTCCACCACTGGCGCCGGCTTTTTGATCACCTTCGCAACGGGTTCGGGCTTAGATACAGCCTCCAATACAGGAGCCGGCTTAACCGCTTCCCCCTGATCTTCCTTCAACATCTCAGCCAGCGAGCGCCGCTTGTTCGCCATGATTTCCTCCCAATAGTTGTGTTACTTCGATTGCTAAATTTTGCATTTCCATATGTGCGGGACTGCTTGGAGCATAGGTACATATACCCTCTCCTGTGGTCGCCGCATCGGAGTATGCTACCCGTAAGCCCAAGGTCGTTTCTGAGACTTGTCCCCATTGAGACAAAACGGACCGCAGTTCCCGACCAGCCGCTGTGCTCGAGCGTACCTTGGACGGCACAATCAAAAACTGCTTTTGCTGATCTAGACCCAACGCCTCTTCGCAAACATCAATGGCTGCTTTTGCCGCTTCGATATCCAATGCACTGGCGCCAACTGGAACCAACATAAGATTTGCGTAAAGAGCTGCCCGTAGAGAAACCGACTCAATCGCCGGTGGCAGATCCACCAAAATCAAATCGGCATCGATTGCCTGCAGTTCCTTACGGAGGTGTTTGCCTTCCCCGTCAGCTGCTACGGTGTAAGCATCAATATCACTGTTGCCAGCGACTTGGCCGCGCTTGACCCATTTGCTGGCTGACTGTTGCGGGTCAGCATCAGCGATGGCCACACGCTTGTCAGGATTTTGCAGCCTAAGCTGGTGAGCCAAATGCACAGTAAGGGTCGTTTTGCCTACCCCACCCTTTTGTTGAATCACTGAGATAATCCGTTTCACACTCACACCTCGTTCAGTTCCTAATGGTCTTCGCTGCGCTGGTCGCATTTCTGATAACTTAAATCCTTTTTCCGATGTCGGATTAAGGAAGTAATAAATCAGATTTCCGAAATGGCCAAAATTTTTGCGAAATATTATTAACGATTTCGGAAATAGTATTTACGCATTGCTCATCTCTTATCTAACTTGAACCACGAACCTCCGACAGCTTTGCGCCGTATACCTGTGGATGGCAGAGGGCGTTCCCAATATCTTCTTAGATGAGATTAAAAACGTACGTTCGCCCAGGCTGAGTCAGATCCAACCAGGGCTGGCCGAAAGGGCAGCTTTCAGAAAAGTGAAATAGGATTTCAGAAATCTTAATTCCGCCAAGGGTTGAATCTGGGTATCTGATATCCCATTTCTAATTTCTAATTTCGGTTTTCGGAAATCAGATAAATGAAAAAAGAATTCTTAACGAAAGAGCGCTTCGGAATTCGGAATTCAGATTAATGATTTCTTGAATCATCTAAAGGAATTGCTATTTCCGAAATACGATTTCAGTATTTAAGTCTATTCTTCATTCAGAAATAAGAATTATGAACCCCGAAATAAGAAAACAGAAAACAGATATAAGAAAAGCGATTTCGGAAATCACAAAAAACAGTATTCAGC